>DASTGV010000305.1:0-2430 GCA_035718765.1 Nocardioidaceae bacterium | reverse complement strand
TCGCGACGGAGGCGGCTCGTCGAGGCGGTTGCGTTCGTGGCGGTCTGGGTGACGACCGGACACCTCCTCGGGCTCGGCGCCGACGGTTACCTGCTGCTGGGTGTCCCCCTCACCGCCGGCTTCCAGCTGCTCGTGCGACGCCTGCCGCTGCGGGAGCTGTTCGCGGGCAACACCGCCCGGTTCGCCCTGAGCCGCCGAGGGGTGGTGCTGGCCGCCGGGCTGGTCGCAGCGCCCGGGTACTTCGCGGCCCAGGCCGCGGCCGCCGGCGAGTGGACCCTGCTCGGCTGGAACCTGGCCGCCGTCGCGGGTGCCGTCGCGGCATCGTTCTCGTTGCGGGCCGGAACCGTTCTCGCAGCGCTGCGCTCGGCCGCCCTGCCGATCGCCGTCGGGGCGAGTGGGATGGCGACCGTGTTCGGCATCGTGCACCTCGCGACGGGGACGCCGCTGCCGGCGATGGCGGCGCTGGCCGCCGTGGCCAAGTACACCGCCCTGTACTTCCCCGCGACGTTCCTGCTCGAGGAGGTCACGTTCCGGGGGGCGCTGGACGCGCACGTGCACCACGAGGGCGAGGCACGTGGCTGGCAGTCCGCGGTCTTCGTCTCCGCGCTGTGGGGGCTCTGGCACCTTCCCGTCTCGACGGTCCACCTCCCCGTGCCGCTGGTGGTCGCGGAGCTCGTCGTCGTCCACGCCCTCCTCGGGGTGCCGCTGTCCTTCGCCTGGCGGCGCAGCCGGAACCTGGCCGGCCCGGCGCTGGCGCACGCCGTCAACGACGCCGTGCGCAACGCGGCCATGCTCGGGTTGTAGGGCACCGGTGCCGGAGCCCCCTGGCGGCGGCGCGGCCGAGCGGTACGGTCTGGTGGTGCTGCACGGCCGTGAGCGGGAACGCGCGACCCTTGCCGCCCTCGTGGAGCGGGCCCGCGGCGGCAGCGCCGGCGTGCTGGTCGTGCTGGGCGAGCCGGGCGTCGGCAAGACCGCCCTGGTGCGCGACCTCGCGGCCTCGTCCGAAGCCGGCGGGGTGCGGGTCCTGCGCACCGCCGGTGTGGAGTCCGAGTCGCCGTTGCCCTACGCAGCCCTCCACCGCCTCCTGCGCCCCGTCACCGACCTGGACCGGCTGCCCGCCCCGCAGGCGCGGGCGTTGCGGGTCGCGTTCGGGCTCGAGGACGGGCCCACCGTGGAGCCCTTCCTCGTCGGGGTCGCCTGCCTCTCGGTGCTGACCGACGCCGCCGACGACGCCACGCCGCTGCTGTGTGTCGTCGATGACGCGCACTGGCTCGACTCGGCCTCGGCCGACGCGCTGTCGTTCGCGGCTCGGCAGCTGTCCGCGGACCCGGTGGCCATGGTCTTCGCCGCTCGCGCCGGCGGCGCCGGGGGCCCGGCCTTCGCCCCGCAGGGGTTGCCGGTCCTGGAGGTCGGCGGCCTGGATGACGACGCGGCCCGGGAGCTGCTCGACGAGCGCGGCGGTGGGACGTTGCCCGAGGAGGTCGCCGAGCGACTCCTCCACGAGACCGGCGGGAACCCGCTCGCGCTGCTGGAGCTGCCCACCGGGCTCAGCCCCGACCAGCTCGCGGGGGACGCGCCCCTGCCGCAGCTGCTGACCCTGACCGCGGGGGTCGAGCGCGCGTTCCTCGACCGGTGCCGCCGCCTGAGCGAGCCGGTGCAGACGTTGCTGCTCGTCGCCGCCGCCGACGCCACCGGGCGGGTCGGCACCGTCCGACGGGCGGCCGCGACCCTCGGCGTCGACGCGGCCGCGTGGCAGGACGCCGAGCGGTCCGGGCTGCTGGGCGTCACCGGTGACGCCGTCGCGGTGCGCCACCCGTTGGTGCGGTCCGCGGTCTACCAGGCGGCCACCAGCTTCGAGCAGCGACAGGTGCACCGGGCGCTGGCCGACGCCATCGGCGCGGAGGACCCGGACCGGTCCACCTGGCACCGCGCCGCGGCTGTCGACGAGCCTGACCCCGGCGTCGCCGACGCGCTGCACGAGGTGGCGGTGCGGGCCGAGATGCGGGGCGGGCACATCGCCGCCGCCGACGCCTTCGAACGCTCCGCTGCCCTGACCGCGGACGAGGCCGACCGGGCCACCCGCCTGTACGGGGCAGCCCGCACCGCCTGGGCCGCCGGGCAGGCGGTCCGCGCCCGCAGCCTGGCCGGCTCGGCCCGGGACCTGGCCAGCGACCCGTTGCTGCGTGCCGACATCGACCGGCTCCGTGCCCGCATCGAGGTCTACGTCGGCTCCGCCGTCGACGCCCACCGCATCTTCACCGTCGCCGCGCGCACCGTGGCCGACGTGGATGCCGGGCGGGCCCTGGAGATGGCGTCCGCAGCGGCCCTCAACCGCACCTACGGCAGCGACAGCGGGGCCGTCCTGACCGCGCCCGTGCTGACCCGCCTGCTGACGGCGACCGACGCCGACACGCCCCGCACCTCCTGCCT
>DASTGV010000304.1:0-3441 GCA_035718765.1 Nocardioidaceae bacterium | reverse complement strand
CGCGGGATCTCGCTGGTCATCGGCTGCAACACCTTCCCGACCTGGAACTCCTACCCCGGGCTGTTCGCCTCGCTGGCCTGCGGCAACCCGGTCGTCGTGAAGCCGCACCCGGGCGCCGTCCTGCCGCTCGCGATCACCGTGCAGGTCGCCCAGGAGGTGCTCGCCGAGGCGGGCTTCGACCCGCACCTGATGACGCTGGCCGCCGAGGACCCCGCCGACGGCCTGGCCGCCGTGCTGGCCGTGCGTCCCGAGGTCAAGCTGGTCGACTTCACCGGCTCGAACGCGTTCGGTGACTGGCTGGAGGCGAACGCCACCCAGGCCACCGTCTTCACCGAGAAGGCCGGTGTGAACACGGTGGTCGTCGACTCCACCGACACGTTCAAGGGGCTCTGCTCGAACCTCGCCTTCTCCTTCTCCCTCTACACCGGCCAGATGTGCACCGCCCCGCAGAACGTGTACATCCCGTCCGGCGGCATCGAGACCGACGAGGGGCCCAAGACCGTCGCCGAGGTCGCGGCCGGCATCGGCGCGGCCTTCGACAAGCTGCTCGGCGACGACGCCCGGGCCGTCGAGCTGCTCGGCGGCGTGGTCAACGAGGGCGTCCTCGAGCGGCTGTCGTCCGCCGGCTCGCGGGGCACCGTGCACGTGCCGTCGCGGGCCGTGCGGCACCCGGCGTTCGAGGGGGCCGTCGTGCGCACCCCGACGCTGGTCGGGCTGACCGTGAAGGACACCGACGTCTACGAGTCCGAGTGCTTCGGCCCGGTCGCGTACCTCATCGAGACCTCCGGCACCGACGAGTCCATCGACCTGTTCCGCTCGACCGTGCAGGCCCACGGCGCGATGACCGCCGCGGTCTACAGCACCTCACCGGCGGTCATCGAGTCGATGCGCTCGGCGGCCCTCGACGCCGGCGTCGCCCTGTCGGAGAACCTCACCGGCGGCGTGTTCGTGAACCAGTCCTCGGCGTTCAGCGACTTCCACGGCACCGGCGCGAACCCGGCCGCCAACGCGTCGTACACCGACACCGCCTACGTCGCCAACCGGTTCCGCACCGTCCAGTCCCGCCGCCACGTCTGACGACCCGCGGTCAGCGGGCGGGGGAGCTGCGGGTGACGAACGCGGCGAGGTCCTTGCTCTGCTGCACGCGGGACGGCTCGTGGACGTACATCATGTGCCCGGCCTCGTAGTACCGGTGCTCGATGTTCGCGCGCAGCTCGTCCGGCAGGTGGAGGTGGGCGATCACGTCCTCGGCGGCGAAGTGCGGGGTGGCACCGTCGTAGTAGCCGTAGGCGACGTGCACCTGCAGGTGCGGGTTCTGCCGCATCGCGCGCTCCAGGCGCGGGGTGACGTCGATCGGCCGGCCCTCGAAGTCCTTGAACGACCAGGGGTGCACGCGGCGGGAGATCTGCTCGTAGGGCAGGTCGTTCTCGTAGCCGAGCTCGTCGCGCACGTAGTGGTTGAACGCCGCCGCGTAGGGGCCGGCGATCGCGTCGTGCGACGGGTCGGCGTCCATCTCCTCGGCGATGGCGCTGCCGGCGGGGCCGCTGAACCGGCCGTCCAGCCGGCCCGTGGTGCGCCGCTCGTCGCGGAGCAGCTCCCCGAAGAACCGCCAGTGCTCGATGCGCAGGTCCGCGCGGTCGATGTAGTCCTCGGTCAGCCCGGTCAGCGACGCGAGCTTGTGCACGGCGGCCGCGCGCTCCTTCGCGGTGAGCCGGTTGCCGCGTGCCAGCACGTGCGGGTACCCGTGGGCGGCGTACTCCTCCGCCTCCTTCAGCAGCGCCTTGAGCGACCGGCGCTGCACCTTGCCGTGGTAGTGCGCGATGGCGGCGTACGTCGGGAGGTACAGCGCGTGCGCCCGGTCGTTGCGCTGCTTCTCGAAGTCGATGGAGGACAGGTCGAGGACGCTGGAGATCAGGATCAGCCCGTTGACGTACATGCCGTGCCGGCTCTGCAGGTGCTCCACCAGGGCCGCGCCGCGCAGCGTGCCGTAGGACTCGCCGGCGACGAACTTCGGGGACATCCACCGCTTGTGCCGCGAGGTCCAGATCCGGATCAGCTCGCCGACGGACTCGACGTCGCCCTGGTACCCGTGGAACGGCTCCGGCTTGGTGCCCTCCAGCGTGCGCGAGTAGCCGGTCGACACCGGGTCGATGAACACCAGGTCGCTGACCGCGAGCAGCGACTCCGCGTTGTCGGCGAGGTCGTACGGCGGAGGCAGCAGTGCCCCCGCGTCGCCCATCAGCACCCGTCGCGGGCCGAGGAGGCCGAGGTGCAGCCACACGCTCGAGCTGCCGGGACCGCCGTTGAACGCGAACGTCACCGGCCGGTCCGGGCCGCCGTCGTCGACCACGTAGGAGGTCAGGGACATCTCGGCCTTGGGCTTGAACCCGGTGAACGTGCCGTCCTCGTAGACCTCGTCGCGGAGCACGACGCGGCCGGTGGTGGCCGTGTAGTCGAGCGTCCGGCGGCCGACGCGCAGGTGGTGCTTGCTGCTGACCAGGTCGTCCTTGGGCTCGGCCGGCTTCGTCGTCGTCTCGGCCTTGTCGCCGGTGCTCTTCCCGGTCGGGTGCTCGCTCGTCTTGTCGTCTGCCACGCGGACACCTTACGGGTGTCGCACTGTCGGTGGGCTGCGCCACGATGGGGGTCACGACCGATCCCTGGAGGCAGCCATGACCAGCAAGCTCAACCCCTATCTCGGCTTCCGCGACAACGCGCGAGAGGCCATGGAGTTCTACCAGTCGGTCTTCGGCGGCGACCTGGCCGTCAGCACCTTCGCCGACTTCCAGGCCAGCGAGGACCCCGCCGAGGCGGACAAGGTGATGCACTCGCAGCTCGAGACGCCCAGCGGCTACACGCTGATGGGCTCGGACACCCCCAACCGCATGGACTACACCCCCGGCAGCAACTACTCGGTCTCGCTCAGCGGCGAGAACTCCGACGAGGCGGAGCTGCGCGGCTACTTCGAGAAGCTTTCCGACGGGGGCACCGTCACGATGCCGCTCGAGACCGCTCCGTGGGGCGACGCCTTCGGGATGGTGGTCGACCGGTTCGGCGTGACCTGGCTGGTCAACATCGCGGGGGCGCCCCGGAGCTAGGCGGCTGTCCCCCGGTCACGACGACGCGGCCGGCACCTCGAGGGGAAGGTGTCGGCCGCGCACAGCCTCAACGCGGACACCCGGTGCGGGGTTACGGGCGCACCCGGTCAGCCCATCGAGTGCACCCTGTCCGCGGCGATGGTGAGCACGAGGCGGACCTGGTCGCGTCCCCCGTACCACGGGTAGGGCCCGCCCAGGTAGCGCTCGGCCAGGGCCTCGATGTGCTCCACCCCGCCCTCGGTGGTGATGTCGACGACCCTGCCCCGGACGGCGTGGTAGCGGCTCGGGCGGGACGGGTCGGACACCGTGACGGCGACCCTCGGGTCGCGCTCGATGTTGCGGACCT
>DASTGV010000303.1:0-4118 GCA_035718765.1 Nocardioidaceae bacterium | reverse complement strand
AGTCGAGCCGGTCGACGCCCAGGAAGATCTTGCGCGGGTCGCCGAGCGCGCTGCGGATCTCCTTGGCGCGCGCGGTCACCTCCGGGGACTGGGCGAGCTCCTCGAACCCCTTGGTGTCGATGGAGATCGGGAACGCCGCGGCGCGCACGACCCGGCCGTCGGGGAGGTAGACCATGTCGCGGTGGGTCTTGTGCCCGACGCGCTGCCGGACCAGGCGCACGAAGTTGGCTGCGCCGCCCGGCAGCTGGAAGCCGACCAGGTCGGCGCCGAGCAGGCCCTCGAGGATCTGGCGGCGCCAGGGCAGCTGGGAGAACAGCTCGTTCGGCGGGAACGGGATGTGCAGGTAGAAGCCGATGCGCAGGTCCGGGCGCATCTCGCGCAGCATCGCCGGCACCAACTGCATCTGGTAGTCGTGCACCCACACGGTGGCGTTCTCCGCCGCCACCTCGGCCGCCTTCTCCGCGAACCGCCGGTTGACCCGGACGTAGGCGTCCCACCACTCGCGGTGGAACTCCGGCTTGGCGACCACGTCGTGGTAGAGCGGCCACAGGGTCGCGTTCGAGAAGCCCTCGTAGAACTCCTTGATCTCCTGCCCGCTGAGCCGCACCGGCACCAGCGACAGGCCGTCCTCCACGAACGGCTCGATGTCGTCGTCGGCGCCGCCGGACCACCCGATCCAGGCGCCGTCGTTGGCGCGCATCACCGGCTCGATCGCGGTCACGAGCCCGCCGGGGGAGCGCCGCCAGGACTCGCTGCCGTCCGGCTCGACGACCCGGTCGACCGGCAGTCGGTTGGCCACGATGACCAGGTCGGCCTTGTTCATGCTCTTCCCCCTGCTGTTCGGACTCACGCTCATCCACCCTAGTCGCTTGGTCGGGTCCCGCCTGGCGCGCTCGGGACGCGCTGCCCGTTACCCACCGTCTCGCGGTCGACACGGCGGCGGTGGGGCCGAAAGCCCCTGGTTGGCCCACTCGGGGCCGACCCACGATCGGGGTGTGGACCGCGCCTCGCTCCGTCTGACCGGATTGTCCAAGCGCTTCGGGGAGACCCAGGCGCTCTCGGACGTGTCGCTGGAGGTCCGGCCCGGCGAGGTGTTCGGCTACCTGGGGCCCAACGGCGCGGGCAAGACCACCACCATCCGGCTGGTCATGGGGATGCTGCGACCGACGGCCGGCCGCGCCGAGGTCGGCGGGCTCGACTGCTGGCGGGACCCCGTCGCGACGCACCGGCTGGTCGGCTACGTGCCCGGGGACGCCGCGACGTACCCGCGGCTCACGGGTCGGCAGCACGTGGACTACTTCGCGAACCTGCGGCACGCGGGGGCCGGACGCCGGGCCGCCGTCGCCGAGCAGCAGGCCCGGGCCGGCACGCTGGCGGAGCGGCTCGACCTCGACCTGCACCGGCGGGCGGGGACCCTCTCGCGCGGCAACCGGCAGAAGCTCGCGCTCGTGCTGGCCCTGATGACGCCGCGGCCGATGCTGGTCCTCGACGAGCCGAGCACCGGGCTCGACCCCCTGGTCCAACAGGAGTTCCACGCGCTGCTGCGCGAGCACACGGCGCAGGGCGGGACCGTTCTGCTGTCCTCCCATGTGCTCGGCGAGGTGCAGCGTGTCGCGGACCGGATCGGGGTGCTCCGGCAGGGCCGGCTGATGGCGGTGGAGGAGCTGAAGGTGCTCGCCGCCCACTCCCTGCACCGGGTGCGCGCCACCTTCCTCGACGACGTCCGGCCGGCGGACTTCGAGCAGGTGCCCGGGGTCCGGGACGTCCGGGTCGACGGCCGGGTGCTCACCTGCAACGCCCCCCAGCACGCGCTCGACGCGCTGCTCAAGCGGGTCGCCCAGCACGGCGTCGACGACTTCGAGTGCGCCGAGGCGGACCTGGAGGAGACGTTCCTCGCGTTCTACGCGGGCGACTTCGAGGGGAGCAGCCGTGCTGCGTGACGTGCTCGGCAAGACGCTGTTCGACCAGCGGCGCAGCCTGCTCGGGTGGTCGCTCGCTCTCGTGCTCCTGGTCGCGATGTACGTCGCGATCTGGCCCAGCGTGCGCGACCAGCCCTCCATGTCGGACTTCCTGGACCAGATGCCGGAGGCGTTCCGGTCGCTGTTCGCGGCCACCGGGGCCGACATGTCGACCGGTGCCGGCTACCTGCAGGTCGAGCTGCTCTCCTTCATGGGCCCGATCATCGTGCTGATCTACGCGGTCGGCTCCGGGTCGTCCGCGGTCGCCGGCGAGGAGGAGCGGCGGACCATGGACACGCTGCTCGCCAACCCGGTGAGCCGGACCCGGGTGGTGCTGCACAAGGCGGCCGCCATGGCGCTCGGCACGGCGCTGCTCGGCGCCGTGCTGGCCGCGGCGCTGGTCCTCGAGGGGCGGCTGGCCGACATGGGCCTGCCCACCGGCAACGTGGTCGCGGCGATGCTGCACCTCACGCTGCTGGGCGTCGTCTTCGGGTCGCTGGCGCTGGCGGTCTCCGCGGCCACCGGCTCCGTCGCGCTGAGCCGGGCGGTGCCGGTCGTGGTCGCGGTGGTGGCGTACCTCGTCAACGGCCTGGCGCCGATGGTCGACTGGCTCCGGCCCCTCCAGAAGGGGTCGCCGTTCTTCCAGTACGCCGGGCACGACCCGCTGCACCACGGGCTGGACGCGGCGAGCCTGGCCGTCGCCGTCGCGACCACCGTGGTCCTGGTGGCGGCCGCGGTCTGGGGGTTCCGGCGCCGCGACGTCCACGGCTGAGCCCCGGTCGCTACCCGCGGCTGTCGTAGTGCACGCCGATCTGCCGCCGGATCGTGTCCATCTGCCGCATCAGCGCGAGCGAGTCGTCGAGCGGCACCAGCGGGCTCTCGGTCTCGCCGGTGCGCAGGCACCGGACCACCTCGAGCGCCTCGTTGGCCAGGCCGGTGCCGATGAGCTCCCCGGTGATCGCCTCGGGCTCCGGCGGGCCGTCGAGGGCCGGGTCGCCGACCATCGAGGTCCAGGTGACCCGGGTCGGGTGGTGGAAGGCCTCCGGGAAGTCGATCCGGCCGCGGTCCGTCGCGATCGAGGCCGTGCGGGGCGACCAGGCCGTCATCGAGGACGTCAGTGACGCGATCGCGCCGCTGTCGTAGCCGAGCCCGATCGCGAGGTTCAGGTCCACCCCCGCCTCGGACAGGGCGGCGACGGCGGTGATCGTGGAGGGCTCGCCGAGGAACAGGCTGGCGAAGGTCAGCGGGTAGATGCCCATGTCGAGCAGCGCCCCGCCGCCGAGCGCCCGGTCGAGCAGCCGGTCGGTGGCCGGCTTGTCGACCACGAAGCCGAGGTCCGCCCGCACCTGGCGCACCTCGCCGAGCGCCCCGGACCCCAGCAGCTGCTGGAGCCGCCGGACCAGCGGGTTGCAGCGCATCCACATGGCCTCCATGAGGAACAGGTTCCTCTCGCGGGCCAGCGCGACGAGGTGCTCCGCCTCGGCCGCGTCGAGGGTGAGCGCCTTCTCGCACAGCACCGCCTTGCCCGCCTCGAAGGCCAGCTCCACGTGCCGGCGGTGCAGGGCGTGCGGCGACGCGACGTACACGACGTCGACGTCGGGGTCCTCGACCAGGGCCCGGTAGTCGCCGTACGCGTGCCCGATGCCGTGCTCGGCGGCGAAGACGTCCGCCGACTCCTGCCGGCGGGCGCCGACCGCGACGACCTCGCACTCGTCGAGCAGGGCGAGGTTCCGGACCATGGCGGTCGCGATCTTGCCGGTCGCGAGGATCCCCCAGCGCACGGGGCGGTCGGCGGGCAGCGGCTCGGTGCGGACCGGTCCGGGGGTCACGTCGAGCGGCGGCAGGTCCTCTGGCAGGGTCTTCGGGGGCGTCATGGGCGCCATCGTCCCCGGGGCGGCCCGCCGGCGAAACGCCGGTCGCCGTTCGGTGCTGCGAACTACATCGGTGTGGTTCGTCGCCTATGATGAGGTCTCACCAGCCACCGCGAGCGCGCACAGGAGCCGCCACCATGTCTCGACCGGACGCCGCGAACGCCCTCAACGCGGGCCAGGACGACTCCTCGAGCGAGCTCTCCGAGCGCGACCGCGACATCCTCGAGTTCGAGCGGCAGTGGTGGAAGTACGCCGGCGCCAAGGAGCAGGCCGTCCGCGAGAAGTTCGA
>DASTGV010000302.1:0-2063 GCA_035718765.1 Nocardioidaceae bacterium | reverse complement strand
CCAGCTGGTCGACGTGCTCCCGGCGGCGGAGGCGCTCGGTCTCGGGCCCGGGGAGTTCCTGCACGCCGGTCCGCCCGTCGACTGGGAGCGGGCGTCCGGCCCGCTGCGCGGGGCGCTGGTCGGGGCGATGCTCTTCGAGGGGCTGGCCGCCTCACCGGAGGAGGCGGAGCGGAGGCTGGCGGCCGGCGACGGCGTGAGCTGGGCGCCCTGCCACTCGCGCGGCGCCGTGGGGCCGATGGCCGGCGTGGTCACGCCGTCGATGTGGGTGTTCTGCCTCCGGGACGGGTCGACCGGCAACGAGTCGTGGTGCTCGCTCAACGAGGGCCTCGGCAAGGTGCTGCGGTACGGCGCGTACGACGACTCGGTCATCGACCGGCTGCACTGGATGACCGACGTGCTCGGGCCGCTGCTCCAGCACGCCGTGCGGGCCGGCGACCCGGTCGACGTCAAGGCGATCGTCGCCCAGATGGTGCAGATGGGCGACGAGGGGCACAACCGCAACCGGGCCGGGACGCTGATGTTCCTGCGCGAGGTGCTGCCGGCGATGATCGACTCCGGCTTCCCGACCGCCGACGTGGCCCAGGCGGTCCGGTTCGTGTCCGGCAACGACCACTTCTTCCTCAACCTGGTGATGCCGGCCTGCAAGCTGCAGACCCGGGCCGCCGCGGGTGTCCCGGGCTCGACCGTGGTCACCGTGATGGCCCGCAACGGCACCGACTTCGGCATCCAGACCGCCGGCACCGGCGACACCTGGTTCACGGCGCCGGCGAACACCCCCGAGGGCCTGTACCTCGGCTCCTACGGTCCCGAGGACGCCAACCCCGACATCGGCGACTCGGCCATCACCGAGACCGCCGGCATCGGCGGGCTGGCGATGGCGACCGCGCCGGCGATCGTGCGCTTCGTCGGCGGCTCGGTGCCCGACGCACTGGCCACCACGCAGCGGATGTACGACATCACGGTCGGCGAGAACCCCGCCTTCGGCATCCCGATCCTGGAGTTCCGCGGCACCCCGACCGGGATCGACGTGGCCGCCGTCGTCCGCTCCGGGGTCCTCCCGCAGATCAACACCGGGATGGCCGGCCGGGTCGCCGGCACCGGGCAGGTCGGCGCCGGCCTGGTCACGCCCCCGATGGCCTGCTTCACCCAGGCCCTGGACGCCCTCGCCGCTGCCGCTCCTCCCGTTCGCCGACCCGGATCGTAGTCCCGTCGAGCCAGGGAATTCTGCGGCTCAGGTGGCGCTGCGACGCTTGAGCCGCGTGCGGGCGCTCGACCCTTCGGACATCGGAACCAGGGACGAGGCCTTGCCCAGCCCGAAGGGCGGCATGTTCCCGTAGACCGCTTCGTACTCGCCCGCGCGCACCAGGTAGGTCTCGTGCCAGATGCCGGTCCGGGCGTCCTTGCCGACCCGCTGCCAGTAGCTGCGCCAGGCCGCCACGTGCGGGTCGTCCCGGCCGTTGGCGAACCGCTCGAGGTGCTCGAAGGACCGCCAGTACTGCACGATGATCCCGCCGAACGTGGACATCTCGTAGCCGAGCAGACCCTTCTCGGGGTGCTCGCTGAGGTGCTTGAGCATGTGCAGCATCCCCCGGCGCCCGCCGAGGTCGCGGAAGGACCGCAGCAGGTTGCGCGACGCCCGGGCGCCGATCAGGAACACCACGAAGTCACCCTCGATGTCGGCCGTCCAGCGGCCCGGCTTCACCTCGGCCATGCCATCGCTCTCCTCCGTCGCGGACCGGACCCCCAGGCAGTCTCGGGGCGGCGTGGCGGGCACCGCAAGAGCGGGACCGGACCACCACGTCCGTCGTACGGCCGGGTCGACGGGCTGGTGACCCGGGCCGTGGTCAGCGGGTGTGGGTCTCGACGAGGGCGCGCAGGCGGCGGACCTGGGCGTGGGCGCGGGGGCCGTCCGAGCCCTGGATGCCCATGGCGGCCACGGTGGTGCCGTCGGCGATGTCGAGGACCGCCCACGGGCTGCCCGGACGCAGGGTGACGCCGAGGACCTCGTTCCACTCGAACCGGCGGGTGCGGTAGCCGTTCACGACGGTCAGGCCGCTCTCCCG
>DASTGV010000301.1:0-4160 GCA_035718765.1 Nocardioidaceae bacterium | reverse complement strand
CCCGACGCCGTGGTGGAAGCCGTGGTCGATGATGACCCGGTTGCCCCAGGCGGTCTGGAAGTACTTCTCGACCACGGTGCCCGAGGCGGCGGCGTGGATCGGGGTGCCGCAGCCGGCGCCGAAGTCGACGCCGTCGTGCAGCGACCGGTAGCCGTAGATCGGGTGGATCCGCCAGCCGAACGGCGAGGTGACCGGGCCCTCGACGGGGTAGTCGAGGAAGCCGTTGGAGTGGATGGGGCCGTTGTCGGACAGGATCGGGCCGGACTGGCCGGCGCGACGGGCGGCGGCGAGCGCCCGCCGACGGGCCTCCTCGGCGCGCTTGCGCAGGATCGCCTCGATCCGGTTGCGCTCCTTCTGCAGGCCCTGCAGCTGTTCGAGGTCGGCCCTCCGGGCGTTGTCCGCCTCCTTCTGCGCGGTGGCGCGGAGGTCGACCATGTTGGAGACCTGGGTCTCGGCGTCCTCGGCCTGCTGCTCCAGGCTCTGCTTGCGGCGCAGGTTCTCGGCGGCCGCCTTGCGCTCCTTGGCCACCTCGACCTTGGCCGTCTCGACCTCCTGCTCCTGCACGGTGAGCAGGGCGCGGGACGCCTCGAGGCGGTCGAGGACGACCGACTCCTTGTCGATGACGTTCTGCACGGAGTTGAGCTGGCCGGTCAGCTGGGTGGGGTCCTGCGAGGTGAGCACCATCGACAGGCCCATCAGCGACGGGTCCCCGGTCTGGTAGTTGGAGACGACGATCTGGCCGAGCTCCTTCTGCTGGTCGGCCACCTTGGAGCGGCCGGCCGCCAGGTCCTCACGGGCCTGCTCCAGCCGGGCGATCGCGGCGTCGAGCTTGGCCTGCATCTGCTTGTCGAGCACCTCGGCGGCCGCCAGCTGGCCGCGGGTCCGGGCCAGGTGCGCCTGGGCGGCGTCGAGCTGGACCTGCGCGGCCTTGAGGGCCGCGGCGGCCTGCCGGGCCCGGGCGGTCGACTCGTCGAGGTCGTCCTGGGCGCCCGAGATCTTGCGCTGGACCTTGTGCTTCTTGTCCTTCAGGTCGTCGGCCGCGGCCAGCGGGACGGTAGCCACCCCGAGCAGCAGGCTGCCCGAGAGCAGCGCCACGAGTGTGCGCGCACGGGTACGTCGGGGGAAGGAGCGAAGCACCGGTCTGCCTTGATCGTTCGGGGGAAGAGGCAGATCGACGGTAACCCAGACAGATCAGACTTTGAGGTATTTCCGTGTCATCAGCAACGTCGGCACCAAAGTCAGGGCCAGCCCGATGAGCGCGATGAGCGCGACGGCCTGCAGGGAGTCGCCCCAGTCGATCCACGCGACGATGTTCGAGGTGGGTCTCAGCGTCTGGTAGATCACCACCCACATGAACAGCATGATCGCGCCGGCCGCGAGGCCGACCCCGATCAGGGCGGCCACCAGGGACTCCATCAGGAACGGCAGCTGGATGTAGAGGCTGGAAGCACCGACCAGCCGCATGATGCCGATCTCCCGGCGCCTCGCGAACGCCGCCAGCCGGATCGTGTTGCCGACCTGCAGCACCGCCGCGACCATCAGGAACGCCGCCACCGCGATCGCACCGGCCCGCATCACGTTCATCCAGAAGTAGATCGGCTTGAGCACCGACCGCAGGTCCCGCACGGTGTTCACGCCCTGCAGGCCCTGCACGGCGCTCTTCACGCCCTGGAACTTCTCCGGGTTCTTGAGCTGCACCCAGTAGGCCTCCTGCATGTCGGAGGGCTTGATCGACTGGTAGACCCGCCGCTCGGTGTCGTCGTTGGACACGTAGGCGGCCTTCCACTTGTCGTAGGCCTCCTGCTTGCTCTCCAGCCGGACCGAGGCGACCTCGTTGTTGGACTCGAGGACCTTCTGGATCTGCTGTTTCTGCGCGTCGGTGACCTCACCGTTGACGCAGTTCGCGCCGACCGAGTTCTGGTTGCACAGGAAGACGGTGATCTGGAGCTTGCTGCCCCAGTACTCCTCGGCCTTGTGCGCCTGCGCGTTCAGCAGCAGGCCCATGCCGACCAGGGTCAGCGAGACGAAGATCGTCACGATCACCGCGATCGTCATGGACACGTTGCGCTTGAGCCCGTTGCCGAGCTCGGAGAAGACGTAGGTCAGCTGCATGGTTGTGGAGAATCCCTGTCGTCGCTCAGTGCTGGTAGCCGTAGACGCCGCGCGACTGGTCGCGGACGACGGTGCCGTTGGACAGTTCGATGACGCGCTTGCGCATCTGGTCGACGATGCCGGCGTCGTGGGTGGCCATCAGGACCGTCGTACCGGTCCGGTTGATCCGGTCCAGCAGCTTCATGATGCCCACGGACGTGTTCGGGTCGAGGTTGCCGGTCGGCTCGTCGGCGATGAGGATCATCGGCCGGTTGACGAAGGCCCGGGCGATCGCGACGCGCTGCTGCTCGCCGCCGGAGAGCTCGTCGGGCATCCGGCCGCCCTTGCCCTCGAGCCCGACCAGCTCCAGGGTCTCGGGGACCACCTTGTTGATGTGCGAGCGCGGCTTGCCGATGACCTGGAGGGCGAACGCGACGTTCTCCGCGACGGTCTTGTTCGGCAGCAGCCGGAAGTCCTGGAACACGGTGCCGATCTGGCGGCGCAGGGTCGGGACCTTCCAGCCGGCCAGCCGGTTGATCTCCTTGCCGGCGACGTAGACCTTGCCCGTCGACGGGCGGGCCTCGCGCAGGACGAGCCGCAGGAACGTCGACTTGCCGGAGCCGGAGGCACCGACCAGGAAGACGAACTCCCCCTTCTCGACCTCGACGTTGACGTCGTCGAGGGCGGGGCGGTTCTGGCCGCCGTACTGCTTGGTGACGCTTTCGAATCGGATCACGGGGGGCTCTCGGCCGGGCTGGGGGACAGGATGAGCATGCCGAACCACGCTCATCCGTCATGAGGCATTGGCGGCATCCGACCAACTCCGGAGTCTAGGCGACGTTCACAAGACGGCCGAATCGCCCGGCCGGTCGGTGTTTCGCGGGCCCTCGCCTAAGTTGGACGGCATGTCCGAACCGCCCTCCCGCAACCGCGGCGCGCGCCGCCGCGCCCGGCGGAGGCGGACGGCCCGACGGGTGGCACTGGTCACGCTGGCCCTGCTGCTCACCGGCGGAGCGGTGTACGTAGGCGTGCGGAACGGCTCACCCGGCGGCGAGGGCAGCGCCGCGCGGCCGGCCCCGTCGGCCTCCCCCACCCCGCCGACCCCGATGGCCAGCCTCGACCTGAGCGGGCTGCCGATCGACCGCACCGACTTCTGCAGCCGGCTCGACCAGGGGGACGTGGAGGACGCGCTGCGGGGCCCGGTCACCGACACCGCCCACTACGGCAGCGGCGACCGGGTCGCGCTGGTCCCGGGTGTGGTGGACGTCTCCCACGAGTACAACTGCACCTACGACGCGGCCGACGGCACCCAGGCGCGGGCGTGGGTGTTCGCCGAGCCGGTCACCGGCGCCGTCGGCCGGCGGATCGTCCAGGATGCGCGGACCGAGCCGGGCTGCCGGCCGCTGGACCGGGCGCCGACCTACGGCACCCCCTCCGTCGGCACCCTGTGCCGGGTGGCCAGGCCCGCGGCCCGCGCGGTCACGCTGCGCGGGCTGTTCGGGGACGCCTGGCTGTCGTGCCGGCTGAGCACCCCGGGCACCGGGGACGCCCTGGGCACGGTCCAGCGCGCCGAGCAGTGGTGCGTGCGGGTGGCGACCACGCTGGGCGCGCGGCCGTAGGGGTCAGCTCGCGGCGGCCGCGGTGTCCGCGCCCCGGCGCCAGCGGATGCCGGCCTCCAGGAACGGGTCGATCTCGCCGTCGAACACGGCCTGCGGGTTGCCGGTCTCGTACTCGGTGCGCAGGTCCTTGACCAGCTGGTACGGGTGCAGCACGTAGTTGCGCATCTGGTCGCCCCACGAGCCCTGGACGTCGCCCCGCAGCTCGTCGAGCTGGGCCCGCTCCTCGGCCTTCTTCAGGGCCAGCAGCTTGGCCTTCAGGATGATCATCGCGCTGGCCTTGTTCTGCAGCTGCGACTTCTCGTTCTGGCAGCTGACGACCGTGCCGGTGGGGATGTGGGTCAGCCGGACCGCGGAGTCGGTGGTGTTGACCGACTGGCCACCGGGGCCCGAGGAGCGGTAGACGTCGACCCGGATCTCCTCGTCGGGGATGTCGATCTCGTCGGTCTGCTC
>DASTGV010000300.1:0-7375 GCA_035718765.1 Nocardioidaceae bacterium | reverse complement strand
TCGTCGAGGGCTTCCGGATCGACCACCCCGACGGGCTGGCCGACCCCGCCGGGTACGTCGACCGGCTGCGCGCCGCGCTGCGGCCGGGCACCGCCATCTGGGTCGAGAAGATCCTCGAGGGCGACGAGACCCTGCCGCCCTGGGCGTGCGAGGGCACCACCGGCTACGACGCGGCCAAGGTGGTCTCCGCCGCCCTGCTCGACCCGGCGACGGCGTCCGCGCTGCAGGACGCCTGGACCGCCACCGGCGGTGACCCGTCGCTGGAGCACGTCGTCGAGGAGTCCAAGCGCCAGGTCGTCGACCACGTCCTGGTCCCCGAGCACCGCCGGCTGGTCCGCCGCGCCCACGAGGCGCTGCCCGGCACCGACGTGGACCGGCTGGCCGCGGCGGTCGCGGAGCTGCTGGTGGCCTGCGAGGTCTACCGCGCCTACGTCGGCCCGGACGGCACGGTCGACGACCTGGCCCGGGAGCGGCTGACCGGGGCCGGGGACCGGGCCGCCGCCGCGCGGCCCGACCTGAAGCCGGAGCTGGAGGCCCTGGTCGGCCTGGCCACCGGGCCCGCCGACGACGCCGCCCGCGACTTCGCGATCCGGCTCCAGCAGACCTGGGGACCGGTGATGGCCAAGGGCATCGAGGACACCGCGTTCTACCGCTGGCACCGGCAGGTCGGCCTCAACGAGGTCGGCGGGGACCCCGAGCTGCTCGACGTGGCCTCCGCCGACGACCTGCACGCCTGGGCCGCGCACCAGCAGGCGCACTGGCCGCTCGGCATGACGACCCTGTCCACCCACGACACCAAGCGCAGCGAGGACGTGCGGGCCCGGCTCGCGGCCGTGGCCGGCGACGCGGAGGCCTGGCACCGCTGCTCCGACGCGTTCGCCGAGGCGGCCGCGGAGCGCGACGTCGACGCCCCCACCGCCCACCTCGTGTGGCAGACCCTGGCCGGCCTGGGGCCCGTCGAGGAGGAGCGGGTCAAGGGCTACCTCGTCAAGGCGATGCGCGAGTCGAAGCAGCGCACCTCGTGGCTGGACCCCGACCCGGAGTACGAAGCCCGGGTGCTGGAGCTGGCCGCCAACGCCGGCCGGCCCGGTCAGCTGGCGGCGCTGGTGCGCACCGCGGTCGACCACAACGCCGAGGCGGTGCGGGCGTTCGTGCTGGGTCAGAAGCTGCTCCAGCTGACCCTGCCGGGGGTGCCGGACACCTACCAGGGCTGCGAGCTCGTCGACCTGTCGCTGGTCGACCCCGACAACCGGCGGCCCGTCGACTACGACGAGCGGCGCGAGCGGCTGGCGCACGTGCAGCACGGGGTCCCCCGCGACCTGTCCGACGAGAAGCTGCTGGTCACCCATGCGGCGCTGGTGCTGCGGCGCGAGCTCCGGGAGAGCTTCGCCGACCGGTCGACCTACGTCCCCCTCCTCGGCACCTCCCGGCACCTCGTCGGCTTCGTCCGCGGCGGCGAGGTCGCGGCGCTCGCGACCCGGGCGCCGCGACGGCTGGAGGCGGCCGGAGGCTGGGGCGACGCCACGGTCACGCTGCCGGAGGGGTTGTGGCGCGACGAGCTGACCGGCGTCCTGCACGGCGGCGAGGTCAACCGCTGTGCCGACGTGCTCGCCGACTACCCGGTCGCCCTGCTGCGCAAGGTGCACCTGCGATGAGCCCGTCCCTGTGGGCGCCGTACGCCACGACCGTGGACCTGCTGCTCGCCGGCGGCCGGCAGCCGCTCACCCGCGTCGACGGCGGCTGGTGGCGCGGCGGGCCGGACCTCGCCGACGGGGACCGCTACGCCTTCTCGCTGGACGGCGGCGAGCCGCGCCCCGACCCGCGGGGGCTGCGGCTGCCGGACGGCCCGCACGGCTGGTCCGCGGCCTTCGACGCGTCCGCGCTGCGCTGGACCGACCGGGACTGGCGCGGTGTCCCCCTCGAGGGCGCAGTGCTCTACGAGACGCACGTCGGCACCTTCACCCCGGAGGGCACGCTCGACGCGGCCGCCGCGCGGCTGCCGCACCTCGTCGAGCTGGGCGTCGACGTGGTCGAGCTGCTCCCGCTCGCGTGCTTCCCCGGCCGGCACAACTGGGGCTACGACGGCGTCGCGCCGTACTCCGTCCACGAGGTCTACGGCGGCCCCGCCGCGCTGCACCGGTTCGTCGACGCCGCGCACGGCCTCGGCCTGGGGGTGTGTCTCGACGTGGTCTACAACCACCTCGGGCCGGACGGGAACTACCTCGGCGAGCTCGGGCCGTACTACAACGACCGTTACATCACCCCCTGGGGGCAGGCCCTGAACCTCGACGGCGCCGAGAGCCTCGAGGTACGCCGCTGGGTGCTCGACAACGCCCAGCAGTGGCTGCGCGACTTCCACCTCGACGGGCTGCGGCTCGACGCCGTGCACGAGCTGCACGACGACAGCGCGCTGCACGTGCTGGAGGAGCTGGCCCGCGAGGTCGACGAGCTGGCCGCGTCGACCGGGCGGACGGTGTGGCTGGTCGCCGAGTCCGACCGCAACGACCCGCGCACGGTGACCCCGCGCGGCGCCGGTGCCGCCGTGGGCGGCCTCGGCCTGCACGGCCAGTGGGCCGACGACGTGCACCACGCGCTGCACGTGGCACTGACGGGGGAGACGCAGGGGTACTACGCCGACTTCGCGGACCCGGACGCGCTGGCCAAGGTGCTGCGCACGCCGTTCTTCCACGACGGCACCATGTCGACCTTCCGGGGCCGCCCGCACGGCCGTCCGGTCGACCCGGCCACCGTGCCCGGCTGGCACTTCGTCGCCTCGCTGCAGACCCACGACCAGGTCGGCAACCGCGCCCAGGGCGACCGGCTCTCCGGTGCCGGGCTCGACCTCGACCCGGGCGCGCTCGCCTGCGGGGCCGCGCTGCTGCTGACGTCCCCGTGGACGCCGATGCTGTTCATGGGGGAGGAGTGGGGCGCCCGGACGCCGTGGCAGTTCTTCACCGACCACACGAACCCCGACATCGCCGTGGCCACGGCCGCCGGGCGCAAGGCGGAGTTCGGGTCCCACGGCTGGAGCGAGGACGCCGTCCCCGACCCGCAGGACCCCGCCACCTTCGAACGGTCCCGGCTCGACTGGTCCGAGCCCGAGCGCGAGCCGCACGCCCGGCTGCTGACGTGGTACCGCGAGCTGCTCGCGCTCCGCCGGCAGCGCCCCGACCTCCGCGACCCGCGGCTGGACCGGGTCTCCGTCACCTGGCAGGACCGGCGGCTGCGCTCGGTCCGCGGTGCGTGCACCGTGCTGGTGAACCTGGCCGGGGACGCGTGGACCTGCGACGTCGCCGGGGACGACGTACCCCTGCTGGCGTGGGAGGACGTGCACGTCGACTCCGGGCGGGTCACCGTGCCGGCGTGCTCGGCGGTCGTGCTCGGTCCGCAATGACCGTTATGAGTTCTTAGCCGTTTTTCTGGTGACCCGACGGCGGGTGCGTGGCAGCCTGACCCCTTGCAGTGTGCAACTGCGGTTCTCACTCCTCGGAAGGTGTCCACCCATGTCCTCCAGCACCACGGCGCGCCGTCGCCCGCTGACCGCCCTGCTCGTCGTCGCGGCGCTCGCCGCGCTCGCGGTCCTCGGCCTCCAGACCGGCGCGGTCTCGCGCACGTTCCAGCCGGTCCCCGCCCCGCCGGCGAACCCGACGAACTCCCACCAGATCCAGAACATCGACCAGGTCCGCACCGCCATCAAGGCCTACTACAAGGACTCGGTCGCCGGGACGACGCCGTTCGGCACGGCCAACCACGTCCCGTCCGCCGACGGCGCCTACGCCAGGGAGGTGGGCCGGATCGTGAAGTCCGCCGCCGGCTACCTCGGTGACGCGAAGGCGTCGAAGGGTGCGAAGAAGGCGATCCTGCTCGACGTCGACGACACGTCGCTGAACACCTACAACTACGAGATCTACAGCAACTTCGCCTACAACCCGACCAGCAACGCCGCGTTCGTGAACGGCGCCGCGTTCCCGGCCGTCTTCGGGATGCCGCAGCTGGCCCAGAAGGCCCAGGCGAAGGGCTACACGGTGTTCTTCCTGACCGGGCGTCCGGAGTCGCAGCGCGCCGGCACCGAGAAGAACCTGACCGACGTCGGCTTCCCGGTGACGACCACGCCGGTGGGCGGGAACGTCGACAACGTGTTCCTCAAGGACGTCGCGCACTCCTGGACCACCTGCGACGAGACCGGTGACAAGGTCTGCTCGACGATCGAGGTGAAGTCCGAGACCCGCAAGTACATCGAGTCGCTCGGCTACGACATCAAGGGCAACTTCGGCGACCAGTTCAGCGACCTGTCCGGCGGCTACGCCGACAAGACGTTCAAGCTGCCGAACCCGATGTACTACCTGCCCTGACGGGCACGCAACCCCCGATGACGGCGGTCACCCCACCCGGGTGACCGCCGTCGTCACGTCCACCCGGCGCAGCCCGCAGGACTCGTAGGCGAGCACCGCCGCCTCGTTCGACGCCGGCGTGTGCACCCGGATCCCGCCGGCGCCGGCCCGGGCCAGCGCCGCCATCACCGCCAGGTTGACCCGGCGGCCGTACCCCTGTCGCCGGTGCTCGCGGTGCGTCCCCACCGGCTCGAGGATCGCGGTCGCACCGGGACCGGCGAACCAGCCCGTCGCCGCCGCGGCGGCCCGCCCGTCCGGCGTCCAGGCGACCTGCTCGAAACGTCCGTCGTACGTCGGACCGGCCGCCATGTGCCGCCACAGCGACGGCGTGAACGTCGAGCCGGGCGCGAACGCCGACCGCTGCACCGCCACCCGCGCCTCGACGTCGGCCGGACCGTCCAGGGGCCGGGAGGCCGGGTCGTCGTGGTCCGCGTCGGCCGCCCCCAGGTCCTTGTGCAGCACCACCCACGGGTCCGGGTCGGCCGACCACCCCGTCGCGAGCAGGCGCTGCCGGAGCGCCGTACCGGACAGCGCGTCGACGTACTCCAGGTCCACGCACTCCCGGGCGACCTGCGCGGCCAGCCCCTCCGACGCCGACCAGCCCGGTGCGAAGGCCAGCCGCAGCACACCGGCGTCGAGCAGCCCCGCGGCCACCGGTGCGCCGTCGACCTCCCAGGCCAGCAGGGTCCCGTCGACGGCGTCCGGTCCGGAGCGCAGGTGCCAGCCGACGTCCCCGGAGTGCACGTGCGGGGTGTACGGCTGGGTCGCGGTCCACGCGTCCAGGTGCGGGGCCAGCTCCACCGCCAGGTCCCAGCCGCCGCGGCGGCGCTGCACGTCCACGGGCCGACGCTAGAGGTCGGGCCGGACCGGCCGCCACGGGTTTGTCCCGGCCGGTTCGTCCTGGCCCGGTTTCGGGCCCTTGGCAGACTTGCCGGATGCGTGCACGACGGGTCGCGACGGCCGCCGCGACGGCGGCGCTGCTCGTGCTGTCCGGCTGCGGCACGCAGCCCGTCCGCGACGACCCCCGACCCGCGTCGGCCTCCGGGAGCTGGCAGCTCGGCGGCAGCAGCGGCACCGGCCGCTTCCGGCCGCTCCCGGTCCCGGGCGGGTGGGGCCCCACGGACGCGGAGATCGCCCGGGCCCGCGGCTACGTCGGGCGGCTGTCGCTGCGCGAGCGGGCCGGCCAGGTGATCGTCGCGTCCTACTCCGGCACCGGCGCGCCCACCGCCCTGGTCAACCGGCTGCACCTCGGCGGGGTCATCCCGTTCAGCGCGAACGTGGCGAGCGCCGCGCAGATCGCCCGCAGCAACCACGCGCTGGAGCGCGGCGTGCACCGCCCCTGGCCGGTGCTGGTCGGCGTGGACCAGGAGGGCGGCCTGGTCACGCGCGTCACCTCCGGGGCCACGTCCTTCCCCGCGTTCATGAGCGCGGGCGCGGCCGGCGACACCGGGCTGACCCGGTCCGCCTACGCCGCCAGCGGCGGGGAGCTGCGGGCGATGGGGTTCAACGTCGACTTCGCCCCCGACACCGACGTCACCTCGGGTCCGGCGGACCCCGCCATCGGTGCCCGCAGCGCCGGGTCGACGCCGGCCCGGGTCGCGGACCACGCCGTCGCGGCGATGAAGGGGTTCGCCTCGTCGGGGGTCGTGCCGGTGCTCAAGCACTTCCCGGGGCACGGGTCGGTCACCACCGACAGCCACGTGGGGCTGCCGGTGCAACGGCGGTCGGTGCGAGAGCTCGAGGCCCACGACCTGGTGCCGTTCCGCGCCGGCATCGCGGCCGGCGCGTCCGCGGTGATGGTGGGGCACCTCGACGTACGCGCCCTCGACCCGCACGTGCCGTCGTCGCTGTCGCACGCGGCGGTCACCGGGCTGCTGCGCGGGCGGCTGGGCTTCCGGGGCGTGGCCTTCACCGACTCGCTGGAGATGGGCGCCGTCACCCAGCGCTTCGGCAGCGCCCGCGCCGCGGTACGCGCCCTGAAGGCGGGTGAGGACGTGCTGCTGATGCCGCCCGACCCGCGGGCCGCCCGCGACGGGATCGTCTCGGCGGTCCGCGACGGCCGGCTCGACCAGGCCCGGCTCGACCAGGCGGCGACCCGGATGGTGGCGCTGATGCTGCACCACCGGTCCGGCCCGTCCCGGCCGCGCCCACCCGGGTCGAGCGGCGCCGTGTCCCGGCGGCTCTCCGCGGCCGCGCTGACCTCGGTCTCCGGGCCGTGCTCCGGCCGGCTGGTCGGCCGCAGGGTCAAGGTCACCGGCCCGGCGCCCGCGGTCGCCCGCTTCCGCGCCGCCGCGGCCGCCGCCGGGCTGCCGGTGGTCCGGAAGAGGAAGGCGAGGGCCACGACCGTGCGGCTGGTCGGGTACCCCGACCGGCCCGTGCGCGGCGACGTCGTGGTCGCCCTGGACACGCCGTACGTTCTTGGCCGGAGCGCCGCCCGGGCCCGGCTCGCCACCTTCGGCGACACCCCGGAGGCGATGGGCGCGCTGGTGTCCGTGCTGCTCGGCCGGAGCACCGCGCCGGGCCACCTGCCGGTCCCGGTGGCCGGCGTCGCCCGCGACGGCTGTTGACGCCGACCCGTCAGCTGGTTGGCAGTCTCAGCGGCGTGTCGCACAGGAAGTGACGGGTCGGCGGGGTCCCGGTCCGGCGGGTTTGGTGGTTGGCTCGGCTCCATGGAGTCCGTCACCGACCGTTACCGCCGCCTCGCCGCCAGCATGACCGCCCGCGTCGAGGGGGTGCCCGACGACGCCTGGTCGAACCCGTCGCCCTGCGAGCAGTGGACCGCCCGCGACCTCGTCGGCCACCTCGTCGAGGTGCACGGCCGGTTCCAGCAGCTCGTGGGACGGTCGCTGGTCGAGCACCCGCCGGTCGAGGACGACCCGGTCGGCGCCTGGGCCGCCGTCCGCGACCAGATGCAGGCCGACCTCGAGGACCCGGACAAGCTCGCCCAGGAGTACGACGGCCGCCTCGGCCGGTCCACGTTCGGC
>DASTGV010000299.1:0-6671 GCA_035718765.1 Nocardioidaceae bacterium | reverse complement strand
TGACGCCGGCGAGCAGCCGCTTGAGGGTCGCCCTCGTGACCACGCCGTCGACCTCCGCGACGTACGTCTTGTCCAGCTCGTACGACGGGTGCGCCACCCGTTGCGCGAAGTCGCCGTCGTTGGTGAGCAGGATCAGCCCCTCGGTGTCGGTGTCGAGCCGCCCGACGTGGAAGAGCCGCTCGGACCGGTCGCCCACGAAGTCCGAGAGCGTCCGCCGGCCCTCGGGGTCCGACATCGTGGAGACCACCCCGCGGGGCTTGTTCAGCACGAGGTACACGTGCGGGCTCACCGGCGGCAGCCGCTTGCCGTCGACGCGGATCACCGCCGTCGTCGGGTCGACCTTGGTGCCGAGCCGGGTGACCACCTCGCCGTCGACCTCGACCAGCCCGGCGAGCATCAGCTCCTCGCACTTGCGGCGGCTGGCCACCCCGGACTGGGCGAGCAGCTTCTGCAGCCGGATGAGCCCCTCGTCGTCGGTCTCGAGCGTCATGCGCTCTCGGGAGCCTCGGCGCGCGCGTCGAGGTCGTCGAGCTCACCCATCTCCGGCAGGAACGGCGCGAGCTCGGGCAGGTCCTCCAGCGAGGTGACCCCGATGCGCTCCAGGAAGTAGCCGGTGGTGCGGTACAGCGTCGCCGTCGTCTCGGCGTCGTGACCGGCCTCCTCGACCAGCCCGCGGGAGACCAGGGTGCGCATCACCCCGTCGACGTTCACGCCGCGGATGGCCGAGACCCGGGCACGGCTGACGGGCTGCTTGTAGGCCACCACCGCCAGCGTCTCCAGGGCGGCCTGGGTGAGCCGGGCCTGCTGTCCGTCCAGGACGAACCTCTCGACGACCCCAGCGAACTCCTCGCGCGTGTAGTAGCGCCAGCCGCCCGCCACGTTGCGCAGGTCGAAGCCGCGGCCCTGCTCGGCGTACTCCTCCGCCAGCGCGGCGAGCGCGGCCGACACCTCGCCGGGCGGGTACCCGACCGCCGAGGCGAGGGTCACGTGGTCCAGCGGCTGGTCGGCCACCATCAGCACCGCCTCCAGCGCCGGCCGCAGCTCGGCCAGCGGGACGTCCAGCGTCTCCGAGGCCTCCTCGACGGCCTCCTCGACCGGCGTCTCGACCTGTTCGACCTGCGGGTCGACCTGCGTCTCCTCCACCGGTGCCTGCTCCTCGCTCACTGCCCCTCCTCCCGCTGACCCGTCACCAACTCGGCACTCTCACCGGCGTGTCCCCCACTGGGTGACGGGTCGGCCTCGGTGCCATCCTCCGCCACCGGGGTGCCGCCCTCCTCGGGCGGGGCGCCGTCGAACTCGTCGGTGATCTCCACCTCACCCTGCTCGGCGCCGGTCCACCGGACCGTGAGCTCGCCGAGCGGGGTCACCTGGTCGAAGGACACCGCGCCCTCGCGGAACAGCTCCAGCAGCGCCAGGAACCGCGCCACCGTGGTGAGCGTGTCCGGCGAGTCGCCGGAGAGCGCCCGGAACGTCATCGTGCCCTGCCGCCGCAGCCGGTCGACGACCACCGTGGCCTGCTCGCGCACGCTGACCGTGGGCGCGTGGATGTGCGCCAGCGACAGCTCCAGCACCGGCTTCGGCTCCATCGCCTTCGCGGCGAGCGCGGCGAACTCCTCGAGCCCGAGGCCGATCAGCACCTCCGGCAGCAACGTCGCGAAGCGCTCCTCCAGCCCCACGGCGCGCGGGAACCGCCGGGCCTCCCCCGTCATCCGGGTCTCCAGGACCGAGGCCACCTGCTTGAAGGCGCGGTACTGCAGCAGCCGCGCGAACAGCAGGTCGCGCGCCTCGAGCAGCGCGAGGTCCTCCTCGTCCTCGACGTCGCCCTGCGGCAGCAGCCGGGCGGCCTTCAGGTCGAGCAGGGTCGCGGCCACGAGCAGGAAGGACGAGGTCTCCTCCAGGTCCCAGTCCGACCCGGCGAGCTTCACGAACGCGATGAACTCGTCGGTCACCTTGGACAGGGCGACCTCGGTGATGTCGAGCTTGTGCTTGGCGATCAGGCTCAGCAGCAGGTCGAACGGGCCCTCGAAGTTGTCCAGGCGGACCGCGAAGCCCGGCGCCTCGACCGGACCGTCGGCCGTGTCCGCCGCGTCCACGACTGCCGTCATGCCTGCGTCAGGCGCTGCACGATGACGCTGTCGTCGCCGTTCTGCTCCAGGTCGGCGATCACCAGCGCCAGCGCCTCACGCACGAGCCGGCCGCGGTCGACGCTGAGGCCGCTGCGACGCAGGGTCAGCCGGGCGTGCTCGATGTCGAGCAGCTCGTCGGCGGTGACGTAGACCGTCATCTTCTCGTCGTGCCGGACCCGGCCGCTCGGTGCGCGCTTGGCCGCCGGCTTCCCCTCGGCGGTGGGCTGCGCCTCGTCGCTCGGGCCGTCCTGGTCGGGCGTGTCCGGGGCGTCGGGTACGACGGTCGGCCGGAACAGGTCGTCGGCCGCCGGCATCCTCACTCGTCGAGACACCGCGCGAGCACCTCCTTGGCCAGCTGCCGGTAGCTGTCCGCACCCGCCGAGGTCGAGGCGTACGACGTGATCGGCTCGCCCGCCACCGTCGAGTCGGAGAACTTCACGGTCCGGCGGATCACGGTGTGGAAGACGGTGTCGCCCCAGGCCTGCACGAGCCGCTCCATGACCTCGCGGCCGTGCAGGGTGCGACCGTCGTACATGGTGCCGAGCACGCCGTCGATGTGCAGCTTGGGGTTCAGCCGCTCGGTCACCTTGTCGATGGTGGTCTTGAGCAGGGCGACGCCCCGCAGCGCGAAGTACTCGCACTCCAGCGGCACGATGACGCCGTCGGACGCCGTGAGCGCGTTGACGGTGAGCAGGCCCAGCGAGGGCTGGCAGTCGATGAGGATGACGTCGTACTGCGAGATCACCGGCTGCAGGATGCGCTGGAGGGTCTGCTCGCGCGCGACCTCGTGGACCAGCTGCACCTCGGCGGCGGACAGGTCGATGTTCGACGGCAGCAGGTCCATGCCCGGGACGCTGGTGGGCACGATCACCTCGTCGATGGTGACGTCGCGCTGCATGAGCAGGTTGTAGATCGACAGCTCCATGTCGTGCGGGTTCATGCCCAGGCCCACCGACAGCGAGCCCTGCGGGTCGAAGTCCACCAGCAGGACCTTGCGGCCGAACTCCGCCAGCGCCGCACCGAGGTTGATCGTCGTCGTGGTCTTGCCGACGCCGCCCTTCTGGTTGCACATGGAGATGACCCGGGCGTTGCCGTGGATGCTGATCGGGCGCGGCTCGGGCAGCTCCGGCATCGGCCGGCCGGTGTGGCCGAGCACGGGCTCGGCGACCAGGGCCTTCTCGGCGCCGCTGTTCACGGGGGCCGGGTCGGCGGCGTGCAGCTCCTCCTGGAGCTCGGCCCGCTGGTCGGCCGCCTCCTCGGAGCCGGGACGTCGGAACGGGATCGGGTCGCTCACGCGGTCGGGTCCTCCTGCGGACGCGGCGGGACGGAACATCGGCGGGATCTCGGAGGCACTGCTGCCCTGGGTGCCCTGGCCGCCGAAGGGGTGTCCTGAGCCGAAGTCGTTCACGCCGATGCCTCTCGTTGGCAGTGGTGCCGGGCTGCTGCGCGAATGTCGACTCATCGGTTTGTCGCGCGCAACGCGGCGACTCTATGGGGTCCGTCGAACGAGCGACAACACGATCGCCCGACGTTGGTGCAGTACCAGTAAATCTGGGGAAAACGTGTGCATCGGGCAGGCGCGCCGTACACAGCGACGGGCGTCATGTGCACAAACCTGTGCACGGGCGGCGCGCTCGCGGAGGTCAGCCCAGCGCGCGCGGGTGGGCGGTCGCGTAGACCTCCCGGAGGCTGTCCACGGTGACCAGCGTGTACACCTGCGTGGTGGTCACCGACGCATGCCCGAGCAGCTCCTGGACCACCCGGACGTCCGCGCCGCCGTCGAGCAGGTGCGTGGCGAACGAGTGCCGCAGCGTGTGCGGGGACACCTCGGCGCTCACCCCGGCCCGCTCGGCCGCCTTCACCAGCACCGTCCAGGCGCTCTGCCGCGACAGCCGGCCGCCCCGCGCGTTCAGGAACAGGGCCGGCAGGCCGTGCCCCACCGACGAGAGCTCCGGGCGGCCGCGGACCAGGTAGGCCTCGACCGCCTCCCGGGCGTAGCGCCCGACCGGGACCATCCGCTCCTTGCTGCCCTTGCCGCGCAGCAGCACGGTGCCGCCCTCGGTGTCCTCGGGGTCCCCCAGGTCGAGGTCGTCGAGGTCCAGGCCGACCGCCTCGGAGATCCGCGCACCGGTGCCGTAGAGCAGCTCCAGCAGCGCCCGGTCCCGTAGCGCGAGCGCCGTCCCCGGGGCACCCGCGGCGTCGAGGATCCGCTCGATGTCGGCCAGTGGCAGCGCCTTGGGCAGCCGCTTCGCGGGCGCGGGCGGGCGTACGGCGGCCGACGGGTCGACCTGCGCCAGCCCCTCACGGACCGTGAACCGGTGGAACCCCCGCACCGCGACGACCGTGCGGGCCGCCGAGCCCGCCGACAGGGGCGGGTGGTCGGCGTCCCCCTCGCGCAGCGCCACCAGGAACGCCGTCACCGTCTCCTCCCGCACGTCGTCGAGGCTCTCGACGCCGCGGCCGGCCAGCCAGCCGGCGTACCGGCGCAGGTCGCGCCGGTAGGACTTCAGGGTGTTGTCCGCGAGCCCGCGTTCCACGACCAGGTGGTCGAGGTAGCTGCGGACCGCGCGCGCGACCTCCCCCGGCCCAGCGGTCACGGTCACCGGCGCCTCAGCCGAGCGCGTCTTCCAGGGAGACGCTCTCGAGACCGTGGGCGTCCGCGACCGGCGCGTAGGTGAGCCGGCCCGCGTGGGTGTTGAGGCCCAGCGCCAGCGAGCGGTCGTCCCGGAGCGCCTGCTGCCAGCCCTTGTCCGCCAGCGCCACCGCGTAGGGCAGCGTGGCGTTCGTCAGCGCGTAGGTCGAGGTGTTCGGCACCGCGCCCGGCATGTTGGCCACGCAGTAGAACACCGACTCGTGCACGGTGTAGGTCGGGTCGGCGTGCGTGGTGGGGTGGGTGTCCTCGAAGCAGCCGCCCTGGTCGACGGCGATGTCGACGAGCACGGAGCCCGGCTTCATCTGCGCGACCAGGTCGTTGCTGACCAGCTTCGGGGCCTTCGCGCCGGGGATCAGCACCGCGCCGATCACCAGGTCGGCCTCCATCACCTGCTGCTGGATCGTCAGCTGCGAGGACGCGAGCCCGTGCACCCGGTTGTTGTAGCGCCAGAACGACATCCGCAGCTTGTCCAGGTCGGTGTCGAGCAGGGTGACGTCGGCGCCCATTCCCAGCGCGATGTTCGCGGCGTTCTGCCCGGCCACGCCCGCGCCGATCACGACGACCTTCGCGTTGGCCACGCCGCCGACGCCGCCGAGCAGCACGCCGCGGCCGCCCTGGGCCTTCATCAGCGAGTGCGCGCCGACCTGCGGGGCCAGGCAGCCGGCGACCTCCGACATGGGGTACAGCAGCGGCAGCGACCCCGAGGGCAGCTGCACGGTCTCGTAGGCGATCGCGGTGACCTTGCGCGCGACCAGCTCCTCGGTGAGCGCCTTGTCCGCCGCCAGGTGCAGGTAGGTGAAGAGCGTCTGCCCCTCGCGCATCCGGGCGTACTCCTCGGCGACCGGCTCCTTGACCTTGAGCACCATGTCCGCGGTGCCCCAGACGTCGTCGGCGGTCCCCAGCATCGTCGCGCCCGCGGCGACGTACTCCTCGTCGGGGATCAGCGAGCCGGCGCCGGCGCCGGCCTCGACGTAGACCTCGTGCCCGTGCTGGGTGAGCTCGTGCGCCCCGATCGGGGTGAGCGCCACGCGGTACTCGTGGTTCTTGACTTCCTTGGGGACGCCGACCTTCATCGACCAGGATTCCTCTCACGACGGGACCACCACTCCGTCGGGGCGGTCGCACGTGAGTGTATGACGTGCGCGACATCCGCCGTCAGCGGCCCAGTCACCGGTTGACGTACCCGCGGGTAGCCGCGAGGGCTCCGGTCAGCGGTGCCAGAGGGCGTAGGCGAGCACCGCCTGCGCGGTCGGCCCGTCCGTGATCCGGCCGTCGCGGACGCCCTGGAGCAGGTCGTCGACCGGCATCCAGTCCACGGTCATGTCCGCCTCCTCGTGGGCCGGCTCGAAACCGCCGCGGTCGGGCGCCGGTGACAGGTCCCTGGCCAGGAAGTAGGCGAGCTTCTCGCTGGACAGGCCCGGTGAGGAGTACGTCGTGAACAGGTGGGTCCACTCGCCGGCCAGGACCAGCCCCTCCTCCTGGAGCTCGCGGCGCGCCGCCTTCTCGGGGTCCTCCCCTTCGACGTCGAGCAGCCCGGCCGGGAGCTCGACGAACCGCATCGACGCCGGGTGGCGGTACTGGTGCAGGACCAGGGCCCGCTCCTGCTCGTCGACGGCGAGGATCATCACCGCCCCGGGGTGCTCCAACACCAGGCGCCCGAAGGTCTCCTCCGGCCGGTCCGGCATCGAGACCAGGTCGCGGCGGACCGAGAACGGCGCGGCACCCTCCCAGATGCGCTCGACGTCGTGGACCGGCCACGACTCGGGACGGTCGGCGGGAGCGGCCACGTCAGACCGTAGCGTCCTCGGCGAGGCGCCGCAGCGTGGACTCGTCGATCGGGAACCGCAGCTCCTTCTGCCGGGCGATGGCCGCCTGCACCAGGCCCGCGAACA
>DASTGV010000298.1:0-7754 GCA_035718765.1 Nocardioidaceae bacterium | reverse complement strand
TTGACCCCGTCGGCCGGCAGGTCGGCGTTGGTGTGCGCGGTGAGCAGTGCGGTGCCCGCGCGGGTGAGCCGGTGCACGGCCCGCCCCTTCGGGCCGGTGGCCGCGACCCCGTGTACGGGCGTCAGCAGCAGCGGGTGGTGCACGACGAGGAGGTCGGCACCCCACTCCACGGCCTCCGTGACGACGGCCGGCGCCGGGTCGACCGCGAACAGCACCTTCGCGACCGGCTGGTCGGGGTCGCCGCACACGAGACCGACGGCGTCCCACGACTCGGCGGTGGACGGCGGGTACCAGCCGTCCAGCAGACCGGTCACGTCCGACAGGCGCAGCGTCATGGGCGCGAGCCTAGGACGTGCCGGCATCGGGCATGAGTCCGGTGGGGAGGACCAGGGACGCCGGAGGGAGCTGGGCGTACGTCGGACCGCGGCGGGGGCTGGTCCGCGACCTCGACGGTGAGGCCGGGCAGGAGGGCTGACCGGTGGGCGCAGCAGGGATCGAACCTGCGACCACCTCCTTGTAAGGGAGGTGCTCTACCGCTGAGCTATACGCCCCGAGAGGGCCACCGCAGGCACGGGGCCAGGCGGAGCGCGGGTCAGCCTACGCGAGCCGCGACAGCCCCAACAAAACGAACAACGACCGCTGGCGTCTCGGGTCACCAGCGGTCGTTGCAAGAACTATTGAACAACCCCCACGCAAGCCGTGTCAGACCTTTCCGAGGATTTCCCGGATAACTTTACTTAGCCTGCGTCTCACGAGTGGCTCGCGGTCACTCACGCCACGTCGGCGAGGACGCGAGCCTGCTCCTCGAGGTCCCTGGCGTCCCGCATCGCGTTGTGCACGGACCAGCGCAGCACCCCGTGCTTGTCCACGATGAAGGTCGACCGGTCGGCGCAGCCGCGCTCCTCGTCGAGCACGCCGTACGCCGCGGCGACGGCGCCGTGCGGCCAGAAGTCGGACAGCAGCGGGAAGGTCAGCCCGTCCTGGTCGGCGAACGCCCGCAGCGTGAACATCGGGTCGCAGGAGACCGCGAGCACCTGCACCCGGTCGGACTCGAAGGTCGGCAGGCTGTCCCGCACCGCGCACAGCTCGCCGGTGCACACGCGGCTGAAGGCGTACGGGTAGAACATCACCACCACGGCCTTCTCGCCGCGGAACGACGACAGGCTGACCTGCTGGCCGTGCTGGTCGCGCAGCGTGAAGTCGGGAGCCTGCTGACCGATCTCGGGCCTCATGCGTCGTCCTCCGCGCTCTCGTCCCCGCCCTCGTCCTGGTCACCGTCGTCGACGAGCTCGCGCTTGAGCACCTTGCCGGTCGCGTTGCGGGGCAGCTCGTCGAGGAACACGATCTCGCGGGGCACCTTGTACCGCGCGAGGTTCTGCTTCACGAACGCCTTCAGGTCGTCCTCCGACACCTCGGCACCGTCCTCGAGCACCACGAAGGCGCGCAGCCGCTTGCCGTAGTCCTCGTCGTCCACGCCGATCGCGGCCGCCTCCGACACCTTCTCGTGCCGGGCCAGGCAGTCCTCGACCTCCTTGGGGAAGACGTTCTCGCCGCCGGACACGATCATCTCGTCGTCGCGGCCCTCGACGATGAGCCGGCCGCCCTCGTCGAAGCGGCCGACGTCCCCGGTGGCCATCAGGCCGTCGACCATGTCCTTGCTGCCGCCGCCGGTGTACCCCTCGAAGAGGATGCTGTTGCCGACGAAGATCCGGCCCGCCTCCCCCTGCGGCAGCTCCGTGCCGTCCTCGTCGAGGATCTTCACGATCGTCGCGAACGGCGGCTTGCCCGCCGTACCGGGCGCCTCCCGCAGGTCGGCGGGGTTGGCGATGGTCGCGTACGCGACCTCGGTCGAGCCGTAGATGTTGAACAGGTTGTCCCCGAACTGGTCCATCCACTCGGTCCCGAGGTCACCGGGCAGCGCGGACCCGGAGGCGGCCACCACCTTCACCTTCGACAGGTCGTAGGAGTCCAGCGTCTGCTGGGGCAGCTGCATGATCCGCTGGAGCATCACCGGGATGACGACGAGCGAGTCGCAGTCCTCCTCGACCAGCGTCCTCAGGCAGGTCTCGGGGTCGAACTTGCGCCTCAGCACGACGGTCGACCCGAGCAGCATGGCCAGGGCGAAGTGCGCCCAGCCCCAGGTGTGGAACAGCGGGGCCGCGACGTGCGAGCGCCAGCCCGACTTCAGGGGCAGCCGCGAGAGCAGCGCCGTGGCCGCCTCGATGCCGGCCTCGCTGCGCGGGGCGCCCTTCGGGGTGCCGGTCGTGCCGGAGGTCAGGATGATGATGCGGCTCTGCTTGGCGGGCGCCGCGTGGTCCGCGGACGAGCCCTGCTCGATCAGCGACTCGAGGGTGACGGCGTCGTCCGCCGGCTCGTCGACCCAGCCCAGCACCCGGTCGCGGGTGTCGGCCTCGTCGATGAGCCCGGCGAACTCCTCGTCGTGCACGACGACCTTGGGGCTCTCCCGGTCGAGCACGTCCACGAGCTGCGGGCCGGCGAACGCGGTGTTCAGGTAGAGGATGTCGGCGCCCAGCTTGGCGGCGGCGATGCTGGCGTCCACGAAGCCCCGGTGGTTGCGGCACATGATCGCGATGCCGTCGCCCGGGCCGACCCCGCGGGAGCGCAGTGCGTCCGCGAGCCGGTTGCTGCGCTCGTGCAGCTCACCGAAGGTCAGCTCACCGAGCTCGTCTACGACCCCGAGCCGGTCGGGCTCCAGGATCGCCATCGCGGCGAAGCCCCCGGCCGGGCCGGTGCCCCAGCGGACCAGGGTCGCGCCGACGCGCGCCAGCTTGGGCGGGGCGTAGGGCCTGATGATCCCGGCGCCACCGAGGACCCGGAGCATCGTGGGCGTCTGCCCGACGATGCCGAGTGTCTTCGCGAGCTTGCCGGGGCTGGGCACGCTGGCCAACGGAGTCCTCCTGCGCCGAGATGGTTGGTTCCGTGAATGTAACGACGAGTTACAGGCTCGGCTACGGCGGGCTCGGTGAGCGGACCTCAGTGGACTGACTTGGGCGCCACCAGCCGGGTGGCCGACCAGTCCCGGCTCACCGGGGCGGTCGTGGTGGTGGAGAGGCCCGCGATGGGCGCGGCCTCGGCCACGTCGGCGGGGTCGACGGCTCCCGGGCGTCCGACCTTCGGGGTCAGCAGCCAGATCGCGCCGCCCTCCACCAGGTCCGTGAGGGAGTCCACGAGCGCGTCCACGAGGTCGCCGTCGTTGTCCCGCCACCACAGCACGACGGTGTCGACCACGTTGCCGTAGTCGCCGTCCACCATGTCGGCGTCGATCGTGTCCTCGATCTGCACGCGGACAGAGTCGTCGACGTCCTCGTCCCAGCCGAGCTCCTGGACCACCATGCCGTTCTTCAGGCCGAGCCGCTGCCCGGCGTTCTGGGTGGTTGCGGTGCCGTCGGACCCACCCGAGGTCGCGCTCACGTCACTCCTCCGCATCTCATCTCTCGCTCGCCGCGCGGCCCGGGGGCTGGCCCCCCGCCCGCACTCGTAGCGCGTAGTCCACCGGAAGTCGCCCCCGCGCGCAAGGCGCCGGGACGGGTGTCAGGCTAGCGGCATGGTTGCCGCCTCCACGCCCGTTCCGCCGACTTCGACCACGACGGGCCCGCAGGTCGTCGCGGTGGCGGCGAGCAGCGAGCACGGCTTCTCCAAGCAGACCCGGCCGGTCGTCCGGCTCGTCGAGGGGCTCGGCGTCGAGGGCGACGCGCACCACGGCCGGACCGTCCAGCACCTCTCGCGGATGCGGCGCGCGCCGGACGAGCCGAACCTCCGCCAGGTGCACCTGATCCAGGCCGAGCTGTTCCAGGAGATGCTGCCGGCGGGCCACCGGGTGCTGCCCGGCCAGCTCGGCGAGAACGTCACCACGACCGGCCTCGACCTGCTCGCCCTGCCGGTCGGCACCGTGCTGCTGCTCGGCGACACCGCGGAGGTCCGGCTGACCGGGCTGCGCAACCCGTGCCGCCAGATCGACGCCTTCCAGCCGGGCCTGCTCCAGCGGGTGCTCGGCCGCGGCGACGACGGGACGGTCGTGCGGCGGGCCGGGGTGATGGGCGTGGTCCGGCACGGCGGGGAGGTCCGGCCCGGCGACCCGGTCACCGTCGTGCTGCCCGCGGAGCCGCACCGGCCCCTCGAGCTCGTGTAGGGCCGCGCCGGCCGGTCAGCCCCGCACGTCGTACGTCAGGCTCACCATCTGCCCGTCCGGGCGTACGTCGACCAGCCGCATGCCCTCGATCCGGCGGGGCAGCAACGGCGCACCGGCACCGAGCGTGACCGGCGCGATGCCGGCGATCACCTGGTCGAGCAGCCCCTGGTCGTGGAACTGCCCCACGAGCTCACCGCCGCCGACGATCCAGACGTTGCGCTCCCCGGCCGCCGCGACCATCTCGCGGTGCACGGGCGCCACGTCGTCGCGGACGAACCGGATGTCCACGCCCGGCGGTGCCGGCAGGTCCCGGTGGGTAAACACCCAGCACGGGCGGTCGTCGTAGGACTCCTGCCAGCGTTGGGGATTCTCGATCAGCTGCTCGTGGTCGAGGACCCACTCGTAGGTCGTCGACCCCATCGCCATCGCACCCACGTCGCCGATGAAGTCGTCCCAGGCACGGCTGCCCTCCTCGGCCCGCGGCACGTCGAACAGCCACTGCAGCGAGTTGTCCGGGTCGGCGATGAACCCGTCGAGGGTCGTGGCGGTGTAGTACTGCGTCAGTGGCATCCCGTCACCGTAGGACCGGCCGTCCCGCTACTGATCGGTAAATTTCCTGGGCGCGGCGGGCGTGACACGATGAGCGAGGAAGGTCCCGTGACCCGGGGCTCGTCCCGGCACCACCTTGGATCGTGACAACACGAGAGCAGAGGGATCGTGGCAACAGGTTCTGAGCAGTCCTCCGGCCCGGCGCAGCAGCACGCGGGTCGGCCCCCGGTCATCCACGAAGGGCTGCCGACGCAGCTCCCGGACATCGACCCGGACGAGACCAGGGAGTGGCTCGACTCGTTCGACGCGATGGTCGACGAGCGCGGCCGGAGCCGGGCCCGCTACATGATGCTGCGCCTGCTGGAGCGGGCCCGCGAGCAGAACGTCGGCGTCCCCGCGCTGCGCAGCACCGACTACATCAACACCATCCCGCCGGAGCGCGAGCCGTGGTTCCCCGGTGACGAGGAGGCCGAGCGCCGGATCCGCGCGTTCCTGCGCTGGAACGCCGCGGTCATGGTCTCGACGGCCAACCGCAAGGGCCTCGAGGTCGGCGGGCACATCGCGACGTACCAGTCGTCCGCCTCGCTCTACGAGGTCGGCTTCAACCACTTCTTCCGCGGCAAGGACCACCCCGGCGGCGGCGACCAGATCTACATCCAGGGCCACGCCTCCCCCGGCATCTACGCCCGGGCGTTCCTCGAGGGCCGGCTGACCGAGACCCAGCTGTCGCGGTTCCGCCAGGAGGTGCAGCACGGCGTCGGGCAGGGCCTGTCGTCCTACCCGCACCCGCGGCTGATGCCGGACTTCTGGGAGTTCCCGACCGTGTCGATGGGCCTGACCGCCCTCAACTCGATCTACCAGGCGCGGTTCAACCGCTACCTGCACAACCGCGGGATCAAGGACACCAGCCAGCAGCAGGTGTGGGCGTTCCTCGGCGACGGCGAGATGGGCGAGCCGGAGTCGCTCGGCGCGATCGGCGTCGCGGCCCGCGAGGAGCTCGACAACCTGACCTTCGTCATCAACTGCAACCTGCAGCAGCTCGACGGCCCGGTCCGCGGCAACGGCAAGATCATCCAGGAGCTGGAGTCGACCTTCCGCGGCGCCGGCTGGAACGTCATCAAGGTCGTGTGGGGCCGCGAGTGGGACGACCTGCTCGCCCGCGACGTCGACGGCGTGCTGGTGAACCGGATGAACGGCACGCCGGACGGCCAGTTCCAGACCTACTCGGTCGAGACCGGCGAGTACATCCGCGAGCACTTCTTCGGCGCCGACCCGCGGCTGCGCAAGATGGTCGAGCACATGAGCGACGAGCAGATCCGCAAGCTGCCCCGCGGCGGCCATGACTACCGCAAGGTGTACTCGGCCTTCGACGCGGCCGCGAAGCACGTCGGGCAGCCGACGGTGATCCTGGCCAAGACCATCAAGGGCTGGACGATCGACGCCCTCGAGGGTCGCAACGCCACGCACCAGATGAAGAAGCTGACCAAGTCCGACCTGAAGACCTTCCGCGACCGGCTCTACCTGCCGATCAGCGACAAGGAGATCGACGAGTCGGAGATCGCGCCGTTCTACCACCCGGGCGAGGACTCCCCCGAGATCGAGTACATGCTCGAGCGTCGTCGCCAGCTCGGCGGCTCGCTGCCCAAGCGCGAGGTCCGCTCGAAGCTGCTCAAGCTGCCCGGCGACGAGGTGTACTCCGAGCTCAAGCAGGGCTCCGGCAAGCAGTCCATCGCCACCACGATGGCGCTGGTGCGGCTGCTGCGCGACCTGATGAAGGACCCGGAGATCGGCAAGCGCATCGTGCCGATCGCGCCGGACGAGTACCGCACGTTCGGCATGGACTCGATGTTCCCGACGGCCAAGGTCTACAACCCGATGGGCCAGCAGTACGAGTCCGTCGACCGCAAGCTGCTGCTGTCCTACAAGGAGTCCGAGCAGGGGCAGATGCTCCACGAGGGCATCTCCGAGGCGGGCGCGATGGCGTCCGCGACGGCCGCCGGCTCGGCGTACAGCACGCACGGCGAGCACATGATCCCGGTCTACCTCTTCTACTCGATGTTCGGCTTCCAGCGCACCGGCGACTCGATCTGGGCGATGGCCGACCAGCTCGCGCGCGGCTTCCTGGTCGGTGCCACCGCGGGCCGCACCACGCTGACCGGTGAGGGACTGCAGCACGCCGACGGCCACTCGCCGCTGCTGGCCGCGACCAACCCGGCCGTCGTGCACTACGACCCGGCGCTGGCCTACGAGATCAGCCACATCGTGCAGGACGGCCTGCGCCGGATGTACGGCGAGAGCGAGGGGCACCCGCACGGCGAGGACGTCATCTACTACCTGACGGTCTACAACGAGCCCTACGTGCAGCCCAAGGAGCCGGAGAACCTCGACGTCGAGGGCCTGCTCAAGGGCATCTACCACGTCGCGGTGCCCCCGAGCATCCAGGCCGAGAACCCGCCCCGCGTGCAGCTGCTCGCCTCCGGCGTCGGCTTCCCGTGGATCACCGACGCGCAGCGGATGCTCGCGGAGGACTGGGGGGTGGCCGCCGACACCTGGTCGGTGACGTCCTGGAACGAGCTCGCCCGCGACGCCGTCGCCGCCGAGGAGTGGAACCTCCTGCACCCGTCGGAGCCGGCCCGGGTCCCCTACGTCACCAACAAGCTCAAGGAGGCGGAGGGCCCGGTCGTCGCGGTCAGCGACTACATGCGCGCGGTGCCGAACCAGGTCGCCAAGTGGGTGCCCGGCGACTTCCACGCCCTCGGCGCGGACGGCTTCGGCTTCGCCGACACGCGCCCCGCGGCCCGGCGGTTCTTCCACATCGACGCGCCGTCGGTCGTCGTCCAGGCCCTCGCGGCCCTCGCCGAGCGCGGCGAGGTCAAGCCCGAGGTCGTCCAGGAGGCGTTCGACCGGTACCGGATCGACGACCCCACCGCGGTGCGTGGGGTGAAGCAGGAGGGCGGCGACGCCTGAGCGAAGCGAGGGCGCCCGAGCCCTCCTGCCTCACCCCCACTCGGCAAGGTCGCGGTCGCGACGGTGAGGCGTCCCGTTCTGCGTGAGG
>DASTGV010000297.1:0-5023 GCA_035718765.1 Nocardioidaceae bacterium | reverse complement strand
GATCGTCCTGGAGGAGCGCGCCTCGCTGAGCCCCGACGCCCTGACCGGCATGGAGGCCAACCACCGGTTCGTGGGCCCCGAGTCGATGGAGACCAAGATCTTCGGCCGGCTGACCGCCTGGCAGAACTGGATCTTCATCCGCCCCAACGCCTCCGGGCCCGACGGCGCCCTGCGGCGCTACGGCTCCGGGCAGCGCGGCAGCTACGACTACAAGCGGGTGTGAGCGCGATGGCCGACACCTTCAACGCCGCGGAGTACCTCGTCACCCGGCACGTCGCCGCGGGCGCGGGCGGCCGGACCGCCGTCCTCGCCTCGGAGACCCTCACCTACGCCGACCTCGACGAGCGGGTCGGCGTGGTGGCGGCGGGGCTGCGCGCCCTCGGCCTGCGCCGCGACGACCGGGTGATGCTGGTGATGAGCGACGAGGTGCCGATGCTCACCGGCATCCTCGGCGCCTTCCGGGCCGGCCTGGTCGCGGTCCCGGTCTCGACGATGTTCACCGGCGCCGAGCTGGGCAAGATCATGGCCGACTCCGGCGCCCGGGCCGTCCTCGCCACCCCGGAGTTCGCGGACGCGGTCGGCCAGGCCATCGCGATGGCACCCGACGTCGAGCACGCGGTCCTCGCCGGCGACGGCACGCTCGCCCTCCCCGACACCGTCACCGGCCACACCTGGGAGGACCTGACCACCCTCGGCCACCAGGGCGACCGGAGCATCGCGCCCACGGTCGACGACTCGTGGGCGCTGTGGCTCTACACCTCCGGCACCACCGGGCTGCCCAAGGCGGCCATGCACCGGCACGCCAACGTCCGGCACGTCTGCGAGACGTACGGCGCCCAGGTGCTCGGCATCACCCCGGACGACACGACGTTCTCGGTCGCGAAGATGTTCTTCGCCTACGGCATCGGGAACACCGTGTTCTTCCCGTTCTCGGTCGGGGCGGCCACCGTCCTGGAGCCGCGCCGGCCGACCCCGGACGTCGTACGCGAGCGGCTGGAGCGGGACCGCCCCACGCTGTTCTTCGGGGTGCCGACCTTCTACGCGGCGCTGACCGCCAGCGACCTCCCCGCCTCCGCGTTCGGGAGCGTGCGGATGTGCGCGTCCGCCGGCGAGCCGCTGCCCGCCCCGCTGCAGCACCGGTTCACCACGAAGTTCGGCGTCGAGATCCTCGACGGCATCGGCTCGACCGAGGCGCTGCACATCTTCCTGTCCAACCGGCCCGGCGACATCCGCCCCGGCACGACCGGCCTGCCGGTGCCCGGCTACGACGTCGAGGTCCGCGACCTGTTCGGCAACGTCGTGCCGGCCAACGAGCCGGGGGCCCTGCACGTCCGCGGCGAGTCGATCGCGCTGGGCTACTGGCACCGCACCGACGCGTCGCGGCAGGTCTTCCAGGGCGAGTGGCTGGTCACCGGCGACACCTACGTCTGCAACGACGAGGGCTACTACACCTGCCTCGGGCGCAACAGCGACATGCTCAAGGCCGGCGGCATCTGGGTCTCACCGGCCGAGGTGGAGAGCCGGCTGCTCGAGCACCCGGCGGTCCGCGAGGCGGCCGTGGTCGGGGTGGCCGACGCGGACGGGCTCGACAAGCCGGTCGCGGTGGTCGTGGTCGGTGACGGTGCCGACGAGGACGAGCTGGTGGCCTGGTGCCGCGAGGGTCTCGCGCACTTCAAGGCACCCCGCAGGGTCGTGTTCGTCCGCGACCTGCCCAAGACCGCGACCGGGAAGCTCCAGCGGTTCAAGGTGCGCGACCTGGTGGCCGCGGACCCGGCCGCCGCGCCCGAGCCCGAGCAGACCGAGGAGCCGGAAGGGATGACGTCGGCGGGGGTGACCCCGTGACCGAGGTCGACCTGCTGATCGTCGGGGCCGGGCCGGTCGGGCTCTACGGCGCCTACTACGCCGGGGTCCGCGGGCTGTCCTGCGCCGTCGTGGACTCGCTGTCCGAGGTCGGCGGCCAGGTGACCGCGATGTACCCCGAGAAGCAGATCTACGACGTCGCCGGCTTCCCGGCCGTCTCCGGGCGCGACCTGGTCCGCGGGCTCACCGCGCAGGCCGCGCAGATGGACCCGACGTACCTCCTCGGCCAGGAGGCCCAGCAGCTGCACCGCCTCGACGACGGCCGGCTCCGGATCACCACCAGCACCGGCACCGAGGTCACCTGCGGCACGGTCGTCGTCACCGGCGGCATCGGCACGTTCACCCCGCGGCCGCTGCCGGCCGGCGAGGAGTTCCTCGGCCGGGGCCTGGAGTACTTCGTGCCCAGCAGCCAGGAGTACGTCGGCCGCGACGTCGTCGTGGTCGGCGGCGGCGACAGCGCGCTCGACTGGGCGCTGATGCTCGAGCCGCTCGCGTCCAGCGTGACGCTCGTGCACCGCCGCGAGCAGTTCCGCGCGCACAGCGCCACCGTCGACCAGGTCCGCGCGAGCAACGTCGACGTGGTCGTCAACGCCCAGGTCACCGCCCTCGACGGCGGCGCGCTGCTGGAGAAGGCCGAGATCACCGTCAAGGGCGAGGAGCCGTACGTCCTCCCGTGCCAGCGGGCCGTCGCCGCCCTCGGCTTCACCGCGAACCTGGGCCCGATGCGCGAGTGGGGGCTCGACCTGCACGACAACCGGCACCTCGTGGTGGACTCGGCCATGCGCACGAACCTGCCGGGCGTCTTCGCGGCCGGCGACATCACCGACTACGACGGCAAGGTCCGGCTGATCTCCGTCGGGTTCGGCGAGGTCGCGACGGCCGTGAACAACGCCGCCGTGCACCTCGACCCCGACGCGCAGGTCTTCCCCGGCCACTCGACCGACCTGCCGCACCCCGTCCCCGTCCCCGCCTGAGAGACCACGACAAAGAGGGAGCCCCTGCATGCCCTACGTCATCGCCAGCGCCTGCATCGACGTCAACGACAAGTCGTGCGTCGAGGAGTGCCCGGTCGACTGCATCTACGAGGGGGAGCGCAAGAGCTACATCAACCCCAAGGAGTGCATCGACTGCGGCGCGTGCGAGCCGGTCTGCCCCGTGGAGGCGATCACCCAGGACCGCCGGGTGGACCCCGACGACGAGCAGTTCGTGGCCGACAACCGGGCCTTCTTCACCGAGGTCCTCGACGGCCGCGACGCCCCGCTCGGCGCACCGGGCGGCGCGCGCAAGGTCGGCGAGCTCGGCACCGACACCCCGCTCGTCCAGGGCTGGGCATGACCCTCGACGGCACCGTCCTCGTCGACGCGCACGTGCACGTGCCGGTGCTCGGCTCACTGGCGCAGGCGTGGATCGACTGGGCGCGCGACTTCGGACCGGACGGCATCCTCGAGGACCTGTGGGACGCCGACGGGGTGCCGCGTCCGGACCGGCTCGACGCGCTGTTCGAGGAGCAGGGCGTCGACCACGCGCTGCTGTTCTGCGAGTACTCACCGAAGGCCACCGGCTACCAGCGCTTCGAGGACCTGCTGCCGATCGTCGAGCACAACCCGGTGCGCTTCCGCCCGGTCGCCAACGTGAACCCGCACCTGCACTTCCCGATCGCCGACGAGGTGCGCCGCCAGCTCGACCTGGGCGCCGCCGCCCTCAAGCTGCACCCCGTGCACGGCGGCTTCCGCTGCGACGACGCGATGCTCTACCCGGCCTACCAGGTGCTGGCCGAGCGCGGCGTCCCGCTCGTCGTGCACTGCGGCACCAGCACCTTCCCCGGCTCGATGAACGAGCTCGCCGACCCGGCGTACCTGCTGCCGGTGGTGCGGGACTTCCCGACCCTGGACGTGGTGCTCGCGCACGGCGGCCGCGGCTGGTGGTACGACGCGGCCGCGTTCATGGCGCTCTCGAACCCGACCGTCTGGATCGAGCTCTCCGGCCTGCCCCCGAAGCGGCTGCCGGACTACTACCGCCGCTACGACCTCGGCCGGCTGGCCCGGAGGTGGATCTTCGCGACCGACTGGCCCGGGGTGCCGAGCACCTCGCGCAACGCCCGCGACGTGGTGGGCCTCGGCCTCGACGACGAGACCGCCGCGCTGGTGCTGGGGGGCAACGCCTTGACCGTGTACGCCGGACTCCCAGGAGGCAGCAGATGACCGAGAACCCCGCCGGCCGCCCGGCCGCCGACCTGTCCGACGAGGAGCTCGCCACCCAGGGCAAGCAGCTGCACGACAGCCGCAACTGGGCGTTCCTGCACGGGTCCGCCGCCCAGTTCGAGACGCACACGGCGCGGATGCTGGAGCTGGAGCAGGAGTACCTGCGTCGCTTCCCGAAGCGCACCTGGCAGGGCATCGAGGAGACCGCCGTGGAGGTGCCCGACGGCGACCCGGTCGTCGCGCTCCTCCAGCGGGTCGCGGACGCTCCCGACGGCCGGCTGCACAAGCTCGAGGTGCACCAGGTGGCCCGGCTCGTCGGGCTGGACCGGGCCCATCTCGCGAAGCTCTACACCGAGGAGCCGCGGCTGCTGACGACCGACAAGCAGGACCGGGTGATCACCGACGCGGGACGCGCCCGGCTGGCCGAAGGTCGATGAGGACCGGGCGGAGGGTAGAAAGAGCCGCATGACTGCCGACACCACCTACACCCCACCCGAGCAGGTTGTCGCCATCGTCACCGGTGCCGGCCGCGGCATCGGCGCCGCGATCGCCGAGCGCCTCGGCGCCGACGGGATGGCCGTCGCCTGCCTCGACATCGACGAGGCCACCGCGAAGCAGACCGCCGACCGGCTGGCCGCGCAGGGCGTGCGGGCCGCGGCGTACGCCGCCGACGTCAGCGACGAGGACGCCGTGGAGCGGGTCGTCGGCGAGGTCGCCGAGACGCTCGGGCCGCCGACGGTCCTGGTCAACAACGCCGGGGTGCTGCGCGACAACCTGCTGTTCAAGATGTCCGGCTCCGACTGGGACACCGTGATGCAGGTGCACCTGCGCGGCACCTTCCTGATGACCCGCGCGGCCCAGCGGCACATGACCGCCGCGAACTGGGGACGCGTGGTGAACCTGTCCTCCACCTCGGCGCTCGGCAACCGCGGGCAGGCCAACTACGCCGCCGCGAAGGCCGG
>DASTGV010000296.1:0-6446 GCA_035718765.1 Nocardioidaceae bacterium | reverse complement strand
CTCCTTCGCGCGGGTGGACTGCGCCACCATCGCGGCGAGCGCGACCGCGCTGCCGCCCGCCAGGGCCAGCCCTCGGCGGTCCGGCCGGCTCCGGGCCGACTCGCGCAGCGCGTCGGCGGCGGTCAGCGCCAGCAGGTGCGGTGCCAGCTCGCTGGTCAGCCAGCCCGCCACCATCGGCGGGACGGCCACCCGGAAGCCGGGCACGGGACGTACCGCGTTGGCGGTGAGCGCGGCGGTGACCGCCTGGCGGAGCAGGAACCATCCGGGCATGTCGGTCAGGCTACCGAGCGCAGTGGAACGTGTTACAGGGCGCGTCTCGAGAAGATGCCGCGTCAGCGGGCGTGGCCTCCGCGCCCGGTCCGGCCAGGCGGAGGTGCGAGAGCGCAGCGGGCTGCGCCGAGCGCCGACAACGCAGCCGGTCGGGATGCGGGGCCGCGGACGCCGCGGCAGATTCGGGAGACACGTCCTCAGACCCCACGGGCCGGGACCGGCCCGCGCACCGGCGCGTAGTGGTCGAGCTCGGTGGTGAGCCCACCCTCGCCGCGGGTCAGTGTGGGCACCTCCTGCTGGAGCCGGTGCACCTCGGCGGCCGGCAGCACCCCGGTCAGCAGGTACGCCGGCCCGTGCTGGTCGGTCGCGTGCGGGACGCCGCGGAGCCGGGAGACCACCGACAGCGCCGCGCCGACCCGGTCCGCCGGCACCTCGAGCTCGAACCGGTGCATCGGCTCGTGCACCCGGGTGCCCGCCCGGCGCAGGGCCTCGGTCAGCACCAGCGGGGTGAGGCTGCGGAAGTCGCCGGCGGTGCTGGACATGCTCGCGTCGAAGGTGCCGTGCGCGTGGCTCTGCCGCGCCCAGTAGCCGCTGTGCGTGACGGTGACGGCGCAGTCCGGGACGTCCCAGCCGTGCAGGCCCCGGTGCAGGGCCTCGTGCACGCCCTCCTCGACCGCGTGGAAGAACGCCGGAGGCATCGAGCCACGCTCGACGGCGAGGCCGACCGTGACCCCGGCGCCGACCGGGGCGGGTGCGACCCGCAGGCCGACCGTCGCGAGGAACGGGTTCGGCGCGACGCCGATCAGCTCGAACGCCTCGCCCGTGCCGACCAGCCGCTCCACGCAGATGGTCGTGGTCTGCCGGAAGGTGACCTCGACGCCGTGGTCGGCGGCCAGCGTCGCGGCGAGGACCTCCTTCTGCACCTCGCCGTACATCGACACCCAGAGCTCGCCCGCGTCGTCGTCCTGCCGTAGGTCGATGAGCGGGTCCTGCTCCGCCAGCCGGGTCAGCGCGGTGTGCAGCGCGCCGCGGTCGGCACCGCGCACCGGCTCCACGACGGTCTCCAGGGTCGGCGGGGCGAACCAGTGCTCGACCGGCGCGTCCCCGGGGGCACCGATGACGTCACCGACGCGGGCGCGGGCCAGCCCCCGCACCCGGGCGATCCGGCCGGCCTCGACCGCCGGGCGCACGACGGTCCCGCCCGCGTCGTACACCTCGATCCCGGTGACCTTGGCCTCCCCGGCGGGCAGCCGCACCCGGTCGCGGACCCGCACCGTGCCCGACGTCATCCGGACCAGGGCGACCTTCTCGCCCGACGGTCCGGTCTCCACCTTGAAGACGCGCCCGGCCGGGGCGGCGTCCGGGGAGCCCGGGCTGCACGGCAGGTAGTGGCGGAGCCCGGCCATCAGCGCGTCGACACCGGCGCCGGTGATCGCCGAGCCGAAGTAGACCGGGTGCGCCAGCCCCCGGCGCGAGCGGTCGGCCAGGTCGGGGTCGTCGTCCGGCCAGGACTCGAAGCCGGCCGTGGCGGTGCCCAGGTCGCGGGTCGCCCCCATCGGCAGGACGTCGGGGGAGAGCCGCTCGGCGAGCTCGTCGAGCACCCCGCCCTCGCGCGCACCGGCCCGGTCGATCTTGTTGACGAACAGCAGGGTGGGGATGCCGAGCCGCTGCAGCACCCGCATCAGCACCCTGGTCTGGCTCTGCACGCCCTCGACCGCCGAGACGACGAGGACCGCACCGTCCAGGACGCCGAGGGCGCGCTCGACCTCCGCGATGAAGTCGGCGTGGCCGGGGGTGTCGATCAGGTTGACGGTCAGGTCGCCGAGCGTGAACGAGACGACGGCGGCCTTGATCGTGATGCCCCGCTGCCGTTCGAGCTCGAGGAAGTCCGTGCGGGTGCTGCCGTCGTCGACGCTGCCGACCTCGTCGACGACCCCGGCGAGGTGCAGCAGCCGTTCGGTGAGGCTGGTCTTACCGGCGTCGACGTGCGCCAGGATGCCGAGGTTGAGGGTGCTCACGTGCGTTCAGGTCCTTCGCGTAGGTGGAGATGCGCTGGGGGGACGTGAACGCTGCAGCCATCGGTGTGCCTCTCGGGTCGGTCGTGGTCCGGCCAGTAGAGCAAGCGCGCCGCTGCGGCCTCAACGGCTTTTCCCGTGGAACGATCGCCCGGTGAGCACGGCCCGCCCGCACGGTGTCTTCCAGAACGGCTTCGACCTCGTCGACGACGGTGGCGCGGTGGTGGCGGTCTTCCACGGTTCCGTGTGGAGCGAGAAGGGCACCGTCACGGCCGGGTCCTCGACCTGGGACTTCGGCAGGCAGGGCGGCGGGCTCTTCCGGTTGTCCGGCCCGGGCGGCGAGGTGGCGTCCGCGCGGCGCACGGGGATCTTCTCCTCCACCTGGGACGTGGCGTACGACGGACGGGTCGGCACGCTGGTGCGCCGGGGGTTCTGGATGTCGCGCTACGAGCTGTGCGACCCCGCGGGCGGGGTGGTCGGCGAGGTCGCGCAGGACGGCGTGTTCGGTCGCGCTCTCGACGTACGCCTGCCGGACCAGCTGGCGCCGCAGACCCAGGCGTTCCTCGCGGCGGTCGTGCTCACCCTGCTGAACCGGGCCCGTCGCTCCAGCGCGTCCACGAGCGCCACCACCTGAAGGCTCGGCAAAAACCGGCACCCGGCCGGCCACACCTCCCTACCCTGACGGCATGACACGCACGGGGGACATCTGCGCGCAGGCGGGCGCGCTGCAGCAGCTGCGCCGCTACGACGACGCGCTCGCCCTGCTGGGCCGGGGCCTCGCCGACGCGCCCGACGACCACGCGCTGCTGGTCGCGCGCTCGAGCTGCCTGCGCCACCTGGACCGGGACGTCGAGGCCCTCGAGGCCGCCGACGCCGCGATCGCCGTGCAGCCGGACGTGGCCGACGGGCACGTCGCCCGCGCCTGGGCGCTGCTGGGTCTGGCCGAGGGCGCGCAGGAGGCGCAGCAGTCCGCGCTGGCCGCCGTGCGGCTGGAGGCGAGCATCGCGACGCTCCAGGTGCTCGCCACCGCGGCACTGTCCTGCGGGGACGTCGCGGGGGCCGAGCACGTCGCCGGGCTGATCCTGGCCCAGGCGCCGGACTCACCGGACGGGCTGAACCTGCGGGGCCAGACCGCCATGGTGGCCGGCGACTGGGCGCTGGCGGAGCGGTGCTTCACCGCCGTGCTGGGGATGGCGCCGGACGCCGTCGAGGTGATGACCAACCTCGCCGTCGTCCTGCACACGGTCGGCCGGCACGACGAGGCGGGCACGTGGCTGCGCCGGGTCGGCCTCCTCGACCCGGCACGCCGGGCGACGGCGTCGCGGCTGGCCGACGTGCTGCGCGACGCCCTGCAGGTCCGGCTGAGGACCGGCCGCACGCCCGAGGCGGTGGTCCGGCTGCTCGAGGCCGAGGTGGCGGAGGCGGGGGACCGGCCGCCGTTCGTGACCGCGATGCTGGAGCACCTGCTCGCGAGCCGGCTGCTGGTCTTCCAGGGCAAGGACTCCCGGGCGAACGTCCTGCGCGGCGTGCGGATGATCGAGGAGCTGACGCGGGTCGACCCCGAACGGGAGGTCGGCGCGCCGCCCCCGTCGACGGGGTCCGGGACCGGCTGGGTGGCGCAGGAGCTGCACACCGCGGCGTGGCTCGGCGGGGTCCGGCACCGTCGTCGGACGCGCGACCAGTGGCTGCACGACGCCGCCGAGGCCAACCTCGTCGCCGTCCCGGTCGCGGGGGACCGCGCCGCCCGGGTCGAGGCCACCCTGCGGCTGCTGGAGGCGGCCCCGGACGACGAGCCGATGCTGGTGGCCCGCGGGCACGTCACCGCGGGCCGCGCCTGGGGCATGCGCCCCGACGGGGACCGGACGCGGAACATCGAGCAGTCCGCCGCGCACTACGAGGCCGCCCTGGCGACGTACACGGCGCTGCGCGTGGTCGGCCGGGTGCCCACCGTGGAGACCTACCTCGCCGACGCGCTGCTCACGCTGCCGCCCGGCCGCGACCGGCAGCCGCTGCTCCGCGGCCTGGCCATGCTCGAGTCGGCGGTGTCCTCGCGCGCCCTCCAGGAGCGTCCGCAGCCGCTGGCGGTCGCCTGGGCGGGACTGGGTGAGGGCCACTACGCGCTGCTGCGCTGGTTCGGCGACGTGAGCTCCTTCGAGCCCGCGGTCGACGCCTTCGAGCGGTCGGCCGCGCTGTTCCAGCAGGTGGGGCAGGTCACCGGGGCCGCGCACTTCCACCAGTTCGCCGCGCGCACCTTCCTGGTGCACCCCGGCCTCGCCGACGGTGAGGCCGGACGCCAGGCCCGGGTCAGCCTCGGGCGCGCGAAGGCGCTGGTCACCCGGCACGGTGCACCGATCCGGTGGTCCTCGGTCCGCGCCGACCTGGCGGACGCGCACCGCCGGCTGGGCACGCGGCGCGACGCCGACCGGGCGGTGGAGCTGGCCCGCGAGGCGTTCGGGGTGCCCGACCGGGAGAGCGACCCCAAGGACTGGGCGCTGTGCGGGCGCAGCCTGATGACCGCGCTGGCCGCCCGGGCCGAGCACGGCGGCCGGCACGCGGTCGCGCAGGCCACTGAGGCCCGCGACCTCCTGCGTGCCGTCGTGCCCGTGCTGCAGGAGCGGTGCACCCTGCCTGAGCGGCTCGACCTGCAGGTGGAGGTGAGCCAGGTGCTGCGCGTCGCCGGCGTGCTGCTCGGGCAGCCCGCGCTGCTCGCCGAGGCCGAGCTGGCCCTGGGGCTGGCCCGGCCCCAGGCCGACGAGCGCGGCTACGCCCGGCTGGTCGACCTCCTCGACGCCGAGGAAGGGCGGTGCGCCAAGGCCCGGGCCGCGCTCGGGATCGGACCGGTTTCGTAAATCGCTCGCGCGGGACGGGCACGTGGGGGGAGCCTGGTCCCATGGCCGACCTGGAGATCCACCGCTTCACGCCCGACGACGCCGAGGACGTCCGCACCTCCTTCGAGATCATCAACGCGGTCGGCGCCGCCGACGCCCCGTGGGAGCACCCGTGGCTGTTCGAGCGCTTCGACGGCCTCCTCCGCATGGGGTGGGACGGCGAGCCGCCCGTCTGCTACCTCGCGACCGCCGACGGCAAGGCCGTGGGGCAGGCGTTCGTGTTCTACTCCGAGCGGGACAACACCCATCTCGGCTGGACCTGGCTGGGGGTGCTCCCCGAGCACCGTCGCCAGGGGTACGGCAGCCGGCTCTTCGAGCACGTCCAGGACGAGGTGCGGGCCGCCGGCCGGACCAGCATCGGCACCGACGGCTGGGAGTCGGAGCGGGCGCTCGGCTTCGCGGCCAGGCACGGGCTCGAGAAGAAGTCCCAGGCGATCATGCGCCGGCAGCACCTGGCCGAGATCTCCCACGACCGCCTCCAGGAGCTGTACGACGAGGCGGCGGCCCGGGCCACCGACTACGAGCTGGTGCGCGTGGTCGGACGGACGCCGGAGCACATGGTCGACGCGATGGTCGAGCTGGTCGCCGCCATCAACGACGCGCCCACCGACGACCTCGACATCGAGGACGAGGTGTTCTCGGCGGAGCGGCTCGCGGCGTACGAGACCTCGCAGCTCGAGCGGGGCAGCCGGCTCTACCGCCTGGTCGCCCGGCACAAGGAGACCGGCGCCCTGGGCGGGCACACAGTGATCGCCGTGGAGTCGCAGCGCCCCGAGGTCGGCGACCAGCACGACACCGCCGTGGCGGCCGCGCACCGGGGCCACCGGCTGGGGCTGCTGCTCAAGGCGGGGATGCTGCTCTGGCTGGCGGAGGAGGAGCCCCAGCTGGCGACCGTGGACACCTGGAACGCCGAGTCCAACGACCACATGATCGCGGTCAACGAGGCCCTCGGCTACCGGGTGATGGGCCGTGAGCTCCAGTTCCAGAAGAGCCTGTAGCCGGCGCTCAGCCTGGATCCAGCGATCCGCGCCGTCGCGAGCGGCACCAGACGGGCGCGATGGCAAGGCGCCCGACGCGAAGGCAGGCCGGCGGCCTGTCGAGCGTCGGCAACGCAGCCAGCGTGCCCGGCTGGCGTCGCGCAGCAGGCGGAGATCGGTGGAGGCAGGCTCAGTCCCGGGCGGTGAGCACCAGCGGGCCGTCCTCGGTGATCGCGATGGTGTGCTCCATGTGCGCGCCCCGGGACCCGTCGCCGCTGCGCAGCGTCCAGCCGTCG
>DASTGV010000295.1:0-3848 GCA_035718765.1 Nocardioidaceae bacterium | reverse complement strand
CCCTGGAACGAGCCGACCTTGGAGACGAAGTACTTGGCCTGGGCCGGGGCGGTGCCGACCTTGGGGCGCGCGAAGTGGTAGGCGCCGCGGTACATCCCGACCGCCTGGACGCCCGCCCAGTTCGTCGCGAGCTGGGTGTCGGTGTAGGTCGTGGACTCGGTCGCCTTCATGAAGGCGAACTGCATCCCGGCAGCCTTGACCCTCGACCAGTTGACGGTGCCCTGCCAGTGCGAGACGTCGACGCCGTCCGCGTAGGCGAGGGTCGACGCCAGCAGCGCGGCGAACGACGTCACGAGCACCACGACGACACGTCGGGCTCGACGAGCGGCAGCATCAGTTGACCTCACGGCGTTCCTCCGAGCCTCCCAGGAGCCGTGGTGCGGCCCGCTCCGGTCTGGTGAGTGCTCGCAGGTTAGCCCGGGTAAAGGACCCGCCGAGGTGAAACGCCGAGATCAGCGCGCCCTGGGTGAGCTCGCGGGGACACGCCCTGGAGGATCCGGCCGAGAAGCAGCACGCCCTCCGAGGCTGCTGCCGGGCGTCCCCACCCGCCCGGCACACTGGGCGGATGCGCGCCGTGCAGTACGCCCACACCGGCGAGGTGCCGCGTCTCGTCGACCTGCCCGACCCCGGGTGCCCGGACGACGGCGTGGTGGTCCGGGTCGGTGCCACCGGGGTCTGCCGCTCGGACTGGCACGCCTGGGCCGGGCACGACCCCGTCCCGCTGCCGCACGTGCCCGGCCACGAGCTCGCCGGCACCGTGCACGCCGTCGGCGCGGAGGTCCGGGACTGGTCCGTCGGGGACCGGGTGACGGTGCCGTTCGTGTGCGGCTGCGGCCGGTGCGCCTACTGCCGCGCCGGCGACACCCACGTCTGCCCCGACCAGACCCAGCCGGGGTTCACCGGCCCGGGCTCGTTCGCGGAGCTGGTGGCACTGCGGGCAGCGGACACAAACCTGGTGCGGCTCCCCGACGACCTCGACCTGGTCACCGCGGCGTCCCTGGGCTGCCGGCTGGCGACCGCCTACCGGGCGGTGGTGACCCAGGGCCGGCTCGGTTCCGGCGACTGGCTCGCGGTGCACGGGTGCGGTGGGGTCGGCCTGTCCGCGGTGCTGGTCGGCGCGGCCCTGGGCGCGCGGCTGGTGGCGGTGGACGTGTCCGAGGATGCGCTCGCCCGGGCCGCCGAGCTCGGTGCCGTCGCCACGGTGCGGGCCACCGACCCGGTGGCCGAGGTGCGTGACCTCACCGGCGGCGGCGCGCACGTCTCGCTCGACGCGGTCGGCTCACCCGCGACGGCGGTCGCCTCCGTGCGCTCGCTGCGCCGCCGCGGCCGGCACGTGCAGGTCGGCCTGCTGCTCGGCGACCGGGCCACCCCGCCGCTGCCGATGGACCTGGTCGTGGCGCACGAGCTCGAGGTGCTCGGGTCGCACGGGATGCCTGCGCACCAGTACCCCGAGCTGCTCGACCTCGTGGCCTCCGGCCGGATCGACCCCGGTCTGCTCGTCGGTCGGGTGATCGGCCTCGACGAGGCGGGTGCCGCCCTGGTGTCGATGAGCGGTCCCGCCACGACGACCGGGATGACCGTCGTACGGCTCTGAGCGTTCGGCTCCCTGTCGCACCTGTGCTTGGCACCATGTCCCGGTGGAACCGGGGGAGCTCTGGGAGCGTCTGACGTTCAGGCGCGCGCGGACGCGGCGTCGGCTCAGGCGGATGGTCGCGTGGGACGGGGTGCCGGCGCAGCGTGCGCAGTCCTCCACGAAGGGGCTGGTCGCCGTGGTCGTCGGAACCCTGCTGCTCCTGGCCGTCGTCGGCTTCGGCGGCGCCGAACACCCCTCACCACCGGGCGGTTCCTACGCGTTCATGGACCACCAGCCCGGGCAGCCGGCGGTGCCGGTGACCTGGAGCTCGTGCAGGCCGATCCACGTGGTCGTCAACGACGCGCTGGCGCCTCCCGAGGGGTGGGGCATCCTCATGGACGCCCTCGACCAGGTGCACGCCGCGTCCGGGCTGGACTTCGTCGTGGACGGACGCACCACGGCCGTGCCCACCGACACCGTGAGCTCCCCCAACGGCATCGACTGGGACCCGGTGCTGGTCGCCTGGATGTCGCCGGCTCGGAGCGCCCAGCTGCGCGGAGACGTGGACGGGTACGGCGGCAGCACCACGACGAGCGACCCGACCTCCGGGAGGAAGTACTACGTGACCGGCCAGATCGCCCTCGACGCCCCGCAGCTCACCAGACAGCTGCACGGGCCGGACGGCGCCGCCGGCGTGCGGGGCGTGATCGTGCACGAGCTCGGCCACGTCATCGGCCTGGCGCACGTCGGCGACGGCAACGAGACCATGGCCAGGAGCGCCCGCCGGGACGGGCGGCTCGGTCCCGGGGACCGCGCCGGCTTCGCTCTGCTCGGCACCGGTCCCTGCTACGGGTAGCTCCGCTCCCCCACCGGGATCTCGACGGGCACCGTGTTGCCGGGCTGGGCGAGCGGGCAGGCCCAGGCCGGGTCGTAGGCGCACGAGGGGTTGTACGCGAAGTTGAGGTCCACCACCAGGGACCCGTCGCCGGTGCCGAGGTCGGCGCCCTTCACGGTGTCGAGCAGGTACCGCCCCCCGCCGTACGTCCCGCCGGGCCTGCCCGCGGAGGCGTCCTTGACCGGCAGGAAGATCCCGCCGGCGTACGACGCGAGCCGCCAGACGTCGAGGGTGCCGACCGCGGGGACGTCGACCACGCCGAGCCGCTCGAACGGCACCACGCCGTCGGTGCCGCTGGTGACCTCGATCTGCCGTGGCTCCGCCTCCTCGACCTCCACCTCGAACCGCCACGCCGGGTCGTAGTCCGGCACGGGCAGTCCCGCGAACGCGTCCCGCTGCTCGGGCAGGAGCGGGGAGGCCGGATGCGTGGCGAACAGCCCGTCGCGGACGGCCCGCCACCGCGCGTGCGCGGCGGCCGGGTCCGGCTCGGCCCGCACCTCCGCGTACAGGGCGAACACATGCCGCCGCCAGTCCACGATGTCGAAGGCGTCCATCTCGCGAACCTACCGACCGGATGACTGTGTTCGTCTGCGTGGCTGAGCCGGCTCCTGCCAGCATGACGGCGTGCCACGGGGGAAACGGTGGGACAGCCTGACCCTGGGTCCGGCTCGTCGCCGACGACACATGCATCGCCAGCTCGCCGCGCTCGACCGCTGGTACGCCGAGCAGGCGGCCCCCGGTACTCGTGGCGGAGACGGCCGGCGGCGGTTCCTGGTCGCCACCACCACCGTCGTCATCGGCCTCCTCGCCACCGGCCACCTCCTGCACAGCCAGGGGTACGACCTCGGCCTCGACGGTGTGCACGCACGTCGGGGTTCCGGGCCCTCGACCGTGGCCACGGGCACCGGCGCCTAAAGCTTCCTGGCCCATCAGCCCGGCCGTGCGAGCGACCCGGTCACCTACGACCCGTGCCGGACCATCCACCTGGTCGTGAACGACGCGCTCGCCCCGCGCGGCAGCGACGGTCTCCTGCCCGAGGCCGCCGCGACGGTCGCGGCCGCGACGGGTCTGCGCCTTGTGGTGGACGGACGGACCGACGAGCAGCCCGGGCGGGACCGACCGCTGCGCGACCCGCAACGCTACGGCCGGGGCTGGTCGCCGGTGCTCGTCGCCTGGACGACACCCGAGCAGGTCCCGGGTCTGGCCGGACGGGTCGCGGGCCTCGGCGGGAGCAGCCGGGTCGTCGACGACCTGTCCGGACGGTCGACGTACGTCACCGGAACGGTCTCGCTCGATGCCCCGGCCCTCGCCGCCACCCTCGCCCGGCCGGGTGGGGCCGCGTTGGTGCGGGCGGTGGTCCTGCACGAGCTCGGCCACGCG
>DASTGV010000294.1:0-16128 GCA_035718765.1 Nocardioidaceae bacterium | reverse complement strand
CGAGGGCACCCGGCACACCCGGGGCACCCCGCCCGCCGTCGTGGAGATGGACGCGGTCACCTGGATCGCGATCGCCACCGGCGACCTCGACTGGGCCGAGGCGGAGCGGGACGCCCGGCTGGTCGCCTCCGGGGAGCGGTCGGACCTGGGGCACCTGATGCCGCTCAGCCGAGGGTGAGGAAGGCGCGGGACCCGTGACCGGGACGTGACCGCGGGCCCCTAGTGTGACGCCATGACCCAGACCCCTCCCGACGCGCTGCGCGCTGCCGTCCGCGACGTGATGCCCTCCGTCCGTGCCGACCTCGAGGCGCTCGTGCGCATCCCCTCGGTGAGCGCCGACCCGGCCCGGGCCGCCGACGTACGACGGTCCGCGGAGGCCACGGCCGAGCTGTTCCGGGCCGAGGGGTTCGACGACGTGCGGATCCTGTCCGCGGGCGGCGGCGCGCCCGCCGTCGTGGCCCGCAAGCCCGCTCCCGAGGGGGCGCCGACGGTGCTGCTCTACGCCCACCACGACGTGCAGCCGGTCGGTGACCCGGCGGACTGGGACAGCGAGCCGTTCGAGCCGACCGAGCGGGGCGAGCGGCTCTACGGCCGCGGCGCCGCCGACGACAAGGCCGGGATCGCCGCCCACCTGGCCGCGATCCGGGCGCACGGCGCGGACCTGCCCGTCGGCGTGACCGTGCTCGTCGAGGGCGAGGAGGAGGTCGGCTCACCGACGCTGGAGGCGTTCCTCGGCGAGCACCAGGACCTGCTCGCGGCCGACGTGATCGTGATCGCGGACTCCGGCAACTGGGACATCGGCGAGCCGGCGCTGACCACCAGCCTGCGCGGCCTGGTCGACTGCTACGTCGAGCTGCGCACCCTCGACCACGGCGTGCACTCCGGCATGTGGGGCGGTGTGGTCCCCGACGCGGTCACGGCGATGATGCGGCTGCTGGCGACGCTGCACGACGACGAGGGCGACGTCGCGGTCGAGGGCCTGCACAGCGGCCCGGCCGCCGACGTGGAGTACCCCCTCGACCGGGTCCGCGCCGAGTCCGGGCTCCTCGACGGCGTCGAGCTGATCGGCACCGGGTCCGTCGTGCAGCGGATGTGGACCAAGCCCGCGATCGCCACCATCGGCTTCGACGCGACCCGCACCGCCGACGCCAGCAACACGCTGATCCCCTCGGTCAAGGTGAAGCTGTCGGTGCGGCTGGCTCCCGGCGACTCCTCGAAGCGGGCGATGGAGTGCCTGCGCGAGCACCTCGAGAAGCACGTGCCCTGGGGCGCACGGCTCACCTTCACCCCCGGTGAGTACGGCGAGCCGACCCAGATCGACGCCACCGGCCCGGCGTACGACGCGGCGCGGGCGGCCTTCCGGGACGCCTGGGACGGCGTCGAGCCGGTCGACATGGGCGTCGGCGGGTCGATCCCGTTCATCGCGGCGTTCAACGAGGCGTTCCCGGAGGCCGCGGTGCTGGTCACCGGCGTCGAGGACCCCGACACCCGCGCGCACGGCGCCAACGAGGGCCTGCACCTCGCCGAGTTCGAGCGGGTCTGCGTCGCCGAGGCGCTGCTGCTGCACAACCTGGCCGGGGCGCTCGCCGGCAACGGTGGGCGCTGACGCGGACGGGATTCTGCGGGAGCGACGCCCCGCCCGTAGACTCGGGCGCGTGCCCGCTCAGCAGACGCCTCGCGGCCAGGGTCCCCAGGGACACGGCAGGCGGCCCGGAGGCGACGGACAGCTCACCCACGCACTCGACCCCCACGATCTCGGACCGCAGGACGCGTGCGGCGTGTTCGGGGTCTGGGCGCCGGGCGAGGACGTCGCGAAGCTGACCTACTACGGCCTGTACGCGCTCCAGCACCGCGGCCAGGAGTCCGCCGGCATCGCGGTCAGCAACGGCCGGCAGATCCTCGTCTACAAGGACATGGGCCTGGTCTCCCAGGTCTTCGACGAGTCCACGCTGGAGTCCCTCAAGGGGTACCTCGCGGTCGGCCACGCGCGCTACTCCACGACCGGCGCGAGCACGTGGCACAACGCGCAGCCGACCTTCCGGCCCACCGAGACCGGCTCGATCGCGCTGGCGCACAACGGCAACCTGACCAACACCCGGGACCTGGCCCAGCGGGTGGCCGGCCTCTCCTCGGTCTTCGGCGAGCTGGACATCCCGCTCAAGCAGGCGCCCGCCTCGACCAACGACACCAGCCTGGTGACGGCGCTGCTGGCCCACCACCCGGACATGAGCCTCGAGGAGAACGCCGCCCGGATCCTCCCGGACCTGCGCGGGGCCTTCTCGTTCGTGTGGATGGACGAGAACACCCTGTACGCCGCCCGCGACCCGCAGGGCATCCGTCCCCTGGTGCTCGGTCGCCTGGAGCGCGGCTGGGTGGTCGCCTCGGAGACCGCGGCCCTCGACATCGTGGGCGCCTCCTTCATCCGCGAGGTCGAGCCCGGCGAGATGGTCGCGATCGACGAGGACGGCCTGCGCAGCCGCCGGTTCGCCGAGGCCGCCCCGAAGCACTGCCTCTTCGAGTTCGTCTACCTCGCCCGCCCGGACACCCTCATGAACGACCGGCGCGTGCACAGCGTGCGGGTCGAGATCGGCCGCCGGCTGGCCCGCGAGTTCCCGGCGGACGCCGACCTGGTGATGCCGGTCCCCGAGTCCGGTACGCCGGCCGCGATCGGGTTCGCCGAGGAGAGCGGCATCCCCTACGGCACCGGCCTGGTGAAGAACTCCTACGTCGGCCGCACCTTCATCCAGCCCTCGCAGACGATCCGGCAGCTCGGCATCCGGCTGAAGCTGAACCCGCTGCGCGACGTGATCGAGGGCAAGCGGCTCGTCGTCGTCGACGACTCGATCGTGCGCGGCAACACCCAGCGCGCCCTGGTCCGGATGCTCCGGGAGGCCGGCGCCCGCGAGGTGCACGTGCGGATCTCCTCGCCGCCGGTGAAGTGGCCGTGCTTCTACGGCATCGACTTCGCCACCCGCGCGGAGCTGATCGCCAACGGCCTCACCTCCGACGAGATCTGCCGCTCCATCGACGCGGACTCGCTCGGGTACATCTCCCTCGAACAGCTCGTCGAGGCCACCGAGGTCCCGATGCCGAACCTCTGCCGGGCCTGCTTCGACGGCGTCTACCCGGTGCCGCTGCCCGACCCCGAGCACCTCGGCAAGCACCTGCTCGAGTTCGACGCCACGATCAAGACCGACGTCGACGGCCTCTCCGCCTCCCTGGCGGGCGGCGGTGCGGCGGACGCGCTCGACCGGCCCTGACCGCCCCGACCGGAGGACCCCGATGACCGAGCAGCAGCCCACCGGCGCGACGTACGAGGCCGCGGGGGTCTCGATCGACGCCGGCGACAAGGCCGTCGAGCTGATGAAGGTCTGGGTCGAGAAGGCCCGCCGCCCGGAGATGATGGGCGGGATCGGCGGCTTCGCCGGGCTCTTCGACGCCACCGCGCTCAAGTCCTTCGACCACCCGGTGCTGGCCACCTCCGCCGACGGCGTCGGCACCAAGGTCGCGATCGCCCAGGCCATGGACGTCCACCACACGATCGGCTTCGACCTGGTCGGCATGCTCGTGGACGACCTCGTCGTCTGCGGCGCCGAGCCGCTGTTCCTCACCGACTACATCGCCACCGGCCGGGTGGTGCCCGAGCGGATCGCGGCGATCGTCCAGGGCATCGCCGAGGCCTGCGTGCAGGCCGGCTGCGCGCTCGCGGGCGGCGAGACCGCGGAGCACCCGGGGCTGCTCGGCCCCGACGAGTACGACGTGGCGGGCTCGACGACCGGCGTGGTGGAGGCCGCCGACCTGCTCGGCCCCGGACGGGTCGAGGCCGGTGACGTGGTGATCGCGATGGCCTCCAGCGGGCTGCACTCCAACGGCTACTCCCTCGTCCGGCACGTGCTCCTGTCCGGCTCCGGCGCGGGCTGGTCCCTCGACCGGCACGTCGACGAGCTGGGCCGGACCCTCGGCGAGGAGCTGCTCGAGCCGACCACCATCTATGCGAAGGCCTGCCTCGACCTGGCCCGCAACACCGCCACGCACGCGATGTCGCACGTCACCGGCGGCGGCCTGGCCGCGAACCTCGCGCGGGTGCTCCCCGACACGCTGGCGGCCACGCTGGACCGGGGCACCTGGACCCCGCAGCCGGTGTTCGACCTGGTCCGCTCCGTCGGGTCCGTCGAGCAGGCGGCCCTCGAGCGCACCCTCAACTGCGGGGTCGGCATGGTCGCGGTCACGGCGCCGGAGGACGTCGACCGGGCCCGGGCCCTGCTCGAGGGGCACGGCGTGCGCAGCTGGGTGTGCGGCGAGGTCGGCACCCCGGGCGACGGCGTCGCGGGCGGCTCGGTGACCCTGCGGGGGCAGCACCCGGGCTGGTGAGACCCGGAGAATTACGCCCAGAGCCGACACCACGGCTCATGTGGCGGGCCTGACGTGCGTGAACAGCCACCGGCCAGGTACCGTTGGAACCACGACAAACTACAGGTGAGACCGGACGCGCGGACGCGCCTCCGGCCAAGAGTGCGAGGGGGTCGACCCTATGGGGCGCGGCCGTGCAAAGGCCAAGCAGACCAAGGTTGCCCGCGACCTGAAGTACCGCTCCCACGAGACGGACTTCGGTGCGCTGGCCCAGGAGCTGCACGGCAAGACCTACACATCGGACGACACCGACGACGGTGCGCCCGACGACATGGACGACTGGGCGGACTACTCCGAATCCCGCTCCCGCGACTGACGTCGCGGCTCCCGCTCCACCACACCGTCTCCCCCGAGACGTCGCCGCGCACCGTGCGCTGCGCTGACGTGCCCTGAGCCGTAGCGTCCGGTGGGTACGACGGCCGTCGTACCCACCGGACGCACCGGGACGTACCTGGGGGTCAGCGCAGGTGGATGCCGCGCAGGCGGCCGATCTCGGTCATCCGGCGCTCGGCGAGCCGGTCCGCGGCCACGGCCGGCGGCACGCCCTCGGCGTCGGCGAGCGCGAAGACCTGGGCGGTGGTGTCGAAGATCTTCGCGGCGCGCTGGTGGGCCCGCTCGAACGAGAAGCCCTCGAGCTCGTCGGCCACCTGGATCAGCCCACCGGCGTTGACCATGTAGTCGGGGGCGTAGAGCACCCCACGGTCCTCCAGCATCTTCTCGATGCCCTCGTGGGCGAGCTGGTTGTTGGCCGCGCCGCAGACGATCCTGGCGGTCAGCGTCTCGACCACCGCGTCGGTGAGCGCCCCGCCGAGCGCGCACGGTGCGTACACGTCGAGCGGCATCGCGACCATCGCGTCCGCGTCGGCCACCTCGCGGACGTCCGGGTGCTCGGCCTGGATCGCGGCCACCGCGGCCGGGTTGACGTCGGTGACCACGACGGACGCGCCGTCCTCGACGAGGTGCCGCACGAGGTGCCGGCCGACCTTGCCGACGCCGGCCACGCCGACCGTCCGGCCGTGCAGGGTCGGGGCTCCCCAGGTCCGCTCGGCCGCGGCGCGCATGCCCTGGAAGACGCCGAAGGCGGTGAGCACGGAAGAGTCGCCGGCGCCGCCGTGCGCGACCGTGCGGCCGGTGACGAACGAGCACTCGCGGGCGACGTCGTCCATGTCCTCGCTGTAGGTGCCGACGTCGCAGGCGGTGTAGTAGCGGCCGTTCAGCGACTGCACGAAGCGGCCGTAGGCGCGCAGCAGCGCCTCGGTCTTGATCCGCGCCGGGTCGCCGATGATCACGGCCTTGCCGCCGCCGAGGTCGAGGCCGGCCAGCGCCGCCTTGTAGGCCATCCCGCGGGAGAGGTTGAGGACGTCGTCGAGCGCGTCCTGCTCGGTGGCGTAGGGGTAGAACCGGGTCCCGCCCAGGGCCGGGCCGAGCGCGGTGGAGTAGATGGCGATGATCGCCTTCAGCCCGGTCGGCTCGTCGTGGCAGAACACGACCTGCTCGTGGCCGGTGGCGCGGGCGAATACGCCGGCGGTGGACGATACGTGCGATGTGCCGGTCACGGTGGTGACCCTTCCCTGGTCTGGTCCGCTGGGTGTGCGAACTGCTCTCGATGGTGCGCGTCCCGCGGGGGTGGTGCGGGGGCGTTGGGTCCAGACTAGGGGTGGTAACGCGCCTGGGCGACCTGCGTCACACCGCGCGTCGACCCCTCACGTCGCTGGATTGTCAGACAAGAATGTCCGGGCCCGAAATGACTAGAGCGGGGGAGTTGGTGGCCCATAGATGCCATTGTCACGATTTCGAGGCCCCGAATAGGCTGGCCGGTGTCACACTGGGAGCACAGGGTGTTCGGAATTTCTCGGGCACCACGGCAGGAAACAACTGTGAGGGAGGCCCGCTATGAACACGCGGCCACCTGAGTCCGAACCGCTGCTCACGCCTGCGGAGGTCGCGGCCATGTTCCGGGTCGACCCGAAGACGGTCACCCGGTGGGCCAAGGCCGGCAAGCTGAGCTCGATCCGGACTCTCGGCGGACATCGCCGTTATCGCGAGTCCGAAGTGCGCGACCTGCTGACCGGGATGGTTCCCGAGCAGCGGCGCGGCGACGAAGACTGACACCTCCCACCGTCGGTCTTGTCGCAACACCACAAGCTTTTGGCCGGTCTGTTGGCCTTCGGGTAGCCCCGGAGGTCGGCGAGGGGAACGGGCAAAGGCCTTGGACGGCCCCCGCCGGAGCGCGGGGGCCGTTTTCGCGCGTCCGGGCGGGTCAGCGCAGCGCACGGACGTAGCTCACCAGGTGCCGGGCCTCCTGGAGCCGGCGCTCCCAGGTGACGCCCGTCGCCACCAGCAGGGCACCCGCCCCGCCGAGCAGCACCCACCGCGGCACCGCGTCACCGACGTACGGCGCCGCCAACCGGAGCACCAGCAGGGCGCCGACCGTCCCGCCGACCACGACCGGCGCGGTCCACCGCAGCCGGGCTCCGCCGACCACGAGCAGCAGGCAGGCCAGGCCGAGGAGCAGGGCCCGCAGCCCGGGCGGCTCGGAGAGCACCCAGAGCAGGCTGGGGACCAGGGCGAGGGAGAGTCCGGGCGCGAGGGCCGTCATCGTGGTCGCGGTGGGGTTGCGCCGCAGGTGCACCAGCCCGACCACCAGGAGCGCCGCCGCCGACGGCAGCGTGTACGCCTCGGGGGTGGTCACGCCGCGGTCCCACAGGCGGACCCAGGTCGCGGCCGCGAGCAGGAAGCCGCCGACCCAGCCCAGCTGCCGCCGGTCGGGACGCAGCAGCGACATGGCGGTCACCACCACCCCGGCCGCGGTCAGGTACACCGCCGCCCAGGTCGCGACCGTCGCCTCGGTCGCGAGCGCCAGCCCGGCGAGCGCGAGCGGCAGCGCGGCGGCCGCCGCCCCCGCTTCGATCCCGGTCCGTGCCTGGGCGGGGCGCTCCGCGGCCCACCACCGCCCCGGCGCGTACGGCGCGCCCAGCACCGCCGCGCCGAGCACCAGCAGGCCGGCGAGCGCGGTCCAGGAGGGGGGCGCGCCGAGCAGGTGGCCGCCCGTCCACACGGTGGCCGCGAGGCCGGCCGCGGCGAGCGCACCCGAGGCGGCCGCCAGCGCGACGGCCCGGCTGCTCAGCTGGACGGTGGCCGTGACGGCGACCGCGACCAGCAGCGCAGCCAGCGTCAGCCACGCGGCGTGCAGGGAGACCACGAGCGTGAACGCCAGCGTGAGCCCGGCCGGGACGAGCGGCTCGACGGTGCGTCCCACGACCGACCAGGTGGTCATGGCGACCACGACCACGAGCAGGGTGCCGACCACCAGCCAGAGGGCGACCGGGTACAGCGCGAGTGCGGCGACCACGGAGGCGGTCAGCAGGGTGAGCACCGAGACCTGCAGGGCGGGCAGCTCGCCGACGGCGCGGTCCACGAGCCGGCTCGACTCGGCGACCGCGGCGAGGGTGGCGAGCAGGACGAAGGTGGCCACGGGCAGCAGCCACGGCGCGGGCAGGCCGGCGTTGACGGCCCCGAGGGCGTCGGAGGGCCGGCCGGACCACGGCTCCGCCGCCGGGTCGATCAGCCGCTCGAGCGCCGACAGCGCCAGCGGCCCGACGAGGGTCACCAGCCCGGCGGCGGCGACGACCTGCGTGGGCACGGTGCCGAGCCGCCAGGGCCGCGGCAGCGCGAAGCCGGCAGCGCCGACCGCCACGAGCACCGCGACGGTCACCAGCGTCGCGGGCGTCGGCCCCTCGTCCAGAGCGGGCGTCGCCACGGTGAGGATCACGAGCAGCGCCGCCACCCCGGCCGCCATGACGCGGGCCAGGTGGGGCAGGGCACGCACCAGCGCGAGCCCGGCCACCAGGACCGCGGCCGTGAGCATCGGCCAGGCGTGCCCCGCCACCCACACGGCCCGGACCGTGGGCAGCGTGAACAGCCGGTCCAGCGCGACCGACACCAGCGACAGCCAGGCCACCGCGGTGACGGCGGCGGCCCCGACGAGCAGCACCGTCGTGCGCAGCCGGGTCGCCGCGAACGTCATCGCGGCGCCGACCAGCGTGGCCACCGCCAGCGACGGCGACACGGGGAGCCACTCGGCCACCCCGAACGCGAACGCCGCCAGGCCGGTGCCCACGACGGCGACCAGCTCACCGCTCGTCAGCGACGAGGTGACGGTCCGTCGTACCCCGAGGGTGCCGGCGACCCCTGTCGCGGCGAGCACGAGCCCGACGACCAGCACCAGGCCCGCGGTCGAGAGGTCGCCGAACCAGCCGGCGTGGTCCGCCCCGACCACGTCGAGGGTGAGCAGCCCGTAGCCGACCAGCGCCAGCGACTCGGCGGCCGCCCGCAGGCCCCGGCGCGCCATCCACGCGGTCAGCCCGAACGCCACGGCGGTGAACCCGACCAGCGTGGCGGTCCGGCCGCCGACCCCGAGCACGCTCCAGGTGACGGCCAGGAAGACGAGGGCGGCGACCAGGAGGCAGCCGGCGCCGAGGGCCAGCAGCACCTTGGGCACGGACGCCGAGGACAGCCCGCGGTGCCGGGTCTGCCCGCCCGGGCCCGCCGGGAACGGCGCCGCGTCGAAGGCTGCCGCGGCCGGGGCGGGGACGCCCGCGACCCGGGCCGCCGGCACCGAGGAGGCTCGCAGCGCGGCGAGCAGCCCGTCGGCCTGGGTGAGTGTCTGGAAGAGCCGGCCGGCCACGTCGCCGCGCAGGGAGAGCGCGCACGTCGGGCAGGCGGGGTCTGCGGGGGTGATCGCGGCACCGCAGTCGGGGCAGCGGTGCGGGTCGGCGTACCTGGTCATGCCCCATGAACCCACGTGCGGCCGGTGCCCCGGCAGAGCCGGACGACCCAGGTTGCCTGAGTACGCGCACTCATTTCCGAGTTGTCAGGCCACGTCCCCCGCGCCCGACGCCGCGGGCGGCCTGACCGCTCCACCCGTGCCTGGGTCACGTCCTACACTCACCTGCAGGCATCAGGTCCCGGTGCCCTCTTCTCGGCTGAGGTGAAGGCGGCTCCGCGTGCGGCAGATGTTCCAGCGATCCGGCGAGCTGGGTCGTGACCTGCTGCGGGTGGACTGGGACAGCACCCCGCTGGGACCCCCGGAGACGTGGCCACGCAGCCTCGAGTCGGTCGTGCGGCTCGTGCTCACCTCGCGGTTCTCGATGTGGATGGCCTGGGGCCCGGAGCTGACGTTCTTCTGCAACGAGGCGTACCGGCGCGACACGCTCGGCGAGAAGTACCCCTGGGCGCTCGGCAAGCCCGCCTCCGTCGTGTGGTCCGAGATCTGGGAGGACATCGAGCCGCGGATCCACACGGTGATGTCCACCGGTGAGGCGACGTGGGACGAGTCGCTGATGCTCTTCCTGGAGCGGAGCGGCTACACCGAGGAGACCTTCCACACCTTCTCCTACAGCCCGATCTTCGACGACGACGGCGTGATCGCCGGCATGCTCTGCGTGGTCAAGGAGGACACGGAGGAGGTCGTCGCCCGCCGCCGGATGCAGGCGCTGCGCGACCTGGGAGCGGGGCGCGCCGCCAACCTCACGGAGGCCGAGACGATCGCCAGCGCCTGCCGCGAGCTGGCCGAGCTCCCGTCGGACCTGCCGTTCACGCTGGTCTACCTGTACGACGGCGACGGGCGGACCGCCCGGCTGGCGGGCAGCAGCGGGTTCACCGGCCAGCACCCGGCCGCTCCGCAGAGCATCGACGTGGAGGCGGACCCCGACGAGCAGGTCTGGCCGGCCGCCGCGGCCCTCGCCGGGACCACCACGGTCGTCGACGACCTCGAGGCGCTCTTCTTCGACCTGCCCACCGGGTCCTGGCCGGTCAGCCCGCGGCAGGCGCTCGTGGTCCCGCTCCAGGCGTCGGCGGGCGGGCGGCCCTACGGGTTCCAGGTGTTCGGGCTCAACCGGTACCGCCCCCTGGACACCGACTACCGCGACTTCTGCGACCTGGTCGCGGGACAGCTGTCCGCGGGCATCACCGACGCCCGGGCCTACGAGTTCGAGCGCCGCCGCGCCGAGACCCTGGCCGAGCTCGACCAGGCCAAGACCGACTTCTTCACCAACGTCAGCCACGAGTTCCGCACCCCGCTGACCCTCCTGCTCGGACCCGCCGAGGACGCGCTCACCGACGAGAAGGAGCCGGTCGGTGGCCGGCAGCGCGAGCGGGTCGAGGTGATCCTGCGCAACGCCCAGCGGCTGCTCAAGCTGGTCAACACGCTGCTCGACTTCTCCCGGCTGGAGTCCGGGCGGATGGAGGCGCGTTTCGAGCCGGTCGACCTCCCGCTGTACACCCGCGAGCTGGCCAGCATGTTCGAGACCGCCGCCGAGCGGCTCGGGCTCTTCCTGCGCGTGGAGACCGAGCCGCTGCGCGAGCCCGTGTACGTCGACCGCGACCTGTGGGCCAAGGTCGTGCTCAACCTGCTCTCCAACGCGATGAAGTTCACCTTCGACGGCGGCATCACCGTGCGGCTGACCCAGGAGCGCGACCACGTCCTGGTCAGTGTGAGCGACACCGGCATCGGGATCCCCGCGCACGAGGTCGCGCACCTGTTCGAGCGGTTCCACCGGGTCTCCGGCGCCCGGTCACGCACCCACGAGGGGTCCGGCATCGGGCTGGCCCTCGTCTCCGAGCTGGCCGGCCTGCACGGCGGCACCGTGACCGCCACGAGCACGGTCGGCGAGGGCAGCACCTTCACCGTGACCGTGCCGTTCGGCCGGGCCCACCTGCCCGCGGAGCAGATCGACACGCCCCGCGCCGAGCGGTCCGCCACCCTCGCCGCCGTGGCCGAGGGCTTCCTCGCCGAGGCCACCCACTGGCTCGACGGGGACACCGCCACGCACGCTCCCGTCGCCGGCGACGGGACGACCGACAAGCCCCGGGTGCTGGTCGTCGACGACAACGCCGACATCCGCGAGTACGTCTCGTCCCTGCTGTCCGGCGACTACCTCGTGCAGACCGCGGTCGACGGGGAGGACGGCCTGGAGCAGGCGCGCGCCCTGCCGCCGGACCTCGTGCTGACCGACGTGATGATGCCGCGGATGGACGGCTTCCAGCTGCTCGCCGCCCTCCAGGCCGACCCGTCCACCCTCGGGGTGCCGGTGGTGATGCTGTCCGCGCGGGCCGGCGAGGAGGGCACCCTGCAGGGCCTCGACGCCGGCGCCGACGACTACCTGGTCAAGCCGTTCACCGCTCGTGAGCTGCTGGCCCGGGTGCGCTCCAACCTCGAGCTCGACCGGGCGCGCCGTACCCGGCGACGGCTGGAGCGCAGCCGCACCCTGCTCGACCAGGCGCAGCGGCTGGCCCGGGTGGGCAGCTGGGAGATCGACCTGGCCACGGGACAGGTGGAGGCCTCCGAGGAGTTCCTGCGGATCATGGGCCGCAGCGCCGACGAGGTCGCGACGATGGGCCTGGAGGGCATCGTCCGCGAGCTGATCCACCCCGAGGACCAGGAGATGGTGCAGCGGGCGCTCGACGAGGCCGACGGGGAGGGCATCCACTACGAGACCCGGGTGGTGCGGCCCAGCGGCGAGACCGTGCTCGTGTCGGTGTACGGCGAGGTGGTGCTCGACGAGTTCGGCAAGCGCGAGGCGCTGCGCGGCTCGGTGCAGGACATCACCGAGCGGCGGGCCGCCGAGGAGGCGCTCGCCCTGGCCGCCGCGAACGCCGAGGCCGCCGCGCGCGAGCACGCGATCGCCGACCAGCTGCAGCGCAGCCTCCTGCCGCAGCAGGGCTTCGACCTCGACCACCTCGAGGTGGCCACCTACTACCGGGCCGGTGTCGAGGGCACCCAGGTCGGCGGCGACTGGTACGACGTGATCGAGCTCGGCGGTGGCCGCACGGCACTCGTCGTGGGCGACGTCATGGGCCGCGGCGTCCGCGCGGCCGCCGTCATGGGCCAGCTCCGTGCGGCCGTGCGGGCCTACGCGCGGCTGGACCTGCCGCCGGCCGACCTGCTCGAGTCGCTCGACGGACTGGTTCGCGAGATCGGCGAGGACCAGATCGTCACCTGCATCTACGCCGTCTTCGACCCCGCCGACCGGGTGCTGCGGTTCGCGAACGCCGGCCACCTGCCGCCGATCGTCGCGGTGCCGGGCGGTGAGTGCCGGGTCCTCGGCGGCGACGAGAACCCGCCGCTGGGCGTCGGGCCCTTCAACCTCACCCAGCACACGGTCGACCTCGCCTCGAACGCGCGGATGGTGCTCTACACCGACGGCCTCGTCGAGCGCCGCGGCGAGGACCTGGCGCTCGGCATCGCCACGCTGGCCGGCCACGTGTCCGCGCTGACCGGGCCGGTGGACGGCGTGCCGGAGGAGCTGGTCGCGGCGCTGCTGCCGGAGGGGCCCGACGACGACGTGGCGATCCTCGTGGCGCGGGTCGACCCGCCGTCGGGGGAGGAGAGCCTGTCCCACCGGATCGACTCGAACCAGTCGGCGGTGTCCGACGCGCGGCACCTGGTCACGTCGTACCTCCAGGCGCGCGGGATGCCGGCCGCCCTGGTGGCGGACGCCGCGCTGGTGACGAGCGAGCTGGTCACGAACGCCGTCGTGCACGGCCGGCCGCCGATCGAGCTGCGGCTGCGGCTGGAGGGTGCGGAGGTGCTGGTCGAGGTGCGCGACCGTGCGATGTACCAGCCCCGCAAGCTGCGCCCCGACGAGACCGACGAGCACGGCCGCGGTCTGCAGATCGTCGCCGCGATCTCGACCCGGTGGGGCACCCGGCCGACCGAGCACGGCAAGGCCGTGTGGTGCGTCCTGAACACCCAGGTCTGAGCGGGTGAGCACCCCGCAGATCCGCCTGCCGCTGCGGTTCCGCGACGTGGACGCGTTCGGGCACGTCTACCACGCGGAGTACCTCACGCTGCTCGACGAGGCGCGCACCCGCTGGTTCCGGGAGGCGGTCGCCTTCGACGAGCCCGGCGCGTACGTCGTCGCCCGGGTCGAGATCGACTACCTCAGCTCGCTGGTGCTCGACGACGCCGAGGCCGTCGCCACCTTCGCGGTGGAGCGGGTGGGCACGTCGAGCGTCACGCTGGCCGAGACGCTGTCCGCACCGGACGGCCGGGTGGCCGCGCGCGTCCGCTCCGTGACCGTACGGCGCGACCTGGCCGCGGGTCGCTCCCGGCCGCTCACCGACGGGGAGCGGGACCGGCTCGAGCGCTCCTGAACGCCGTCCGACTTGCCGTGTCCAGGGGGTGGTCGTCTACGGTCGACGGATGTCTCGTGCCCGAAAGACCCCGCTCCGTCATGCCCTGACGACCGGCGCGGCCCTCCTGGCTGGGGTGCTCGCCGGCTCGATGGCTCCGGCCGACGCCGTCGACGTGCCGTCCCTGCCCGGGACACCGCCGGCCCCGTCGCCCACCCCGGCGCCCGGCCCCGAGGCTGCCAGCACCGACCTGACGATCGCGTCGTTCAACGTGCTCGGCAGCAGCCACACCCGGGGTCCCGGCGGGTACGCCAGCGGCGTCCGTCGTACCAAGGGCGTGGTGCGGCTGCTCGACAGGCACGACGTCGAGGTGGTCGGCCTCCAGGAGATGCAGGCCGACCAGATGCGCAGCTTCCTGGACCGCACGAACGGCCGCTACGCCGCCTTCCCGGGTCTGGGCGGCGCGCGCGAGATCGACGGTGAGAACTCCGTCGCCTGGGACACCAGCGCCTGGGAGGCCGTGGAGAAGAAGAGCTTCACGATCCCGTACTTCGGCGGCAACCGGCGCGCGATGCCGCTGGTCAAGCTCCGCAACCTCAGCACCGGGATGACCGCGTGGTTCGCCAACGTGCACAACCCGGCCACCAACCGTCACCACGGCGGCAACGACCACTGGCGGCGCAAGGCGATCCTGCGCGAGGCGAAGCTGGCCCGCAAGCTGCACGCCACCGGCGTCCCGGTCTTCCTGACCGGCGACATGAACGAGCGCGAGCAGGCCTTCTGCCCGATCACCGGCAAGGCGCCGATGCGCGCCGCGCGGGGCGGCAGCCACACTGGCGGCCGGTGCCGGGCGGGGAACCCGCGCTACGTCGACTGGGCCTTCGGCAGCAGGCAGCTGACGTTCAGCGGCTACGTCGAGGACCGCGGTGCCGTGGACCGGCGCACCAGCGACCACCCGATCGTGGTCAGCGACGCCCACATCGACGGCGCGCAGTACCAGCAGGCCGTGCAGCCCGCGAGCTGACCCGGACGCACGACGGACGCCCCCTCCCGACGCCTCGGGCGGGGGCGTCGTCACGTCCTGGCCGGCGCCGGCTGACCGGACGCGAGGGCCGGCGGCCACAGGGGCCGCCGGCCTTCTCTTTGCGTACGGCGCGTCAGGCGGTCTCGCCGAACGACGCCACGTCGATCACGAACCGGTAGCGCACGTCGCTCTTCACGACCCGGTCGTAGGCGCCGTTGACGTCGTCGACGCCGATGGTCTCGATCTCCGCACCCAGACCGTGCTCGGCGCAGAAGTCCAGCATCTCCTGGGTCTCGCGGATGCCACCGATCTTCGAGCCGGCCATCCGGCGGCGCATGGCCGCCAGCGAGAACGCCGCGAACGTGTCGGGGCTCTCGGGGATGCCGACGTTGACCATCGTGCCGTCGAGCCGCAGCAGCGAGAGGTACGCGTCGACGTCGAGGTTCGCCGCGACCGTGTTGACGATCAGGTCGAAGCTGTTGGCGAGCTCCTCGAACGTCCGGTCGTCGCTGGTGGCGTAGTAGTGGTCCGCGCCGAGCCGCTTGCCGTCCTCCTCCTTGGAGAGCGTCTGGCTGAGCACGGTCACCTCGGCGCCGAGGGCGTGCGCGATCTTCACGCCCATGTGCCCGAGGCCACCCATGCCGACGATGGCGACCTTGGTGCCGGGGCCGGCGCCCCAGTGCTTGAGCGGCGAGTAGAGCGTGATGCCGGCGCACAGCAGCGGCGCGGCCACGTCGAGGTCGATGCCCTCGGGGATGCCGAGCACGTAGTTCTCGTCCACGACGACGGACGTGCTGTAGCCGCCGTACGTCGGGTCGCCGTCGTACTCACGGCCGTTGTAGGTGGCCACCTCGCCGCGCAGGCAGTACTGCTCCTCGCCGGCCCGGCAGTTCTCGCACTCGCGGCAGGAGTCGACGAAGCAGCCGACGCCGACGCGGTCGCCGACCTGGTACCTCGTCACCTCGGTGCCGACCTCGCGCACGATGCCGGCGATCTCGTGGCCCGGGACCATGGGGAAGATCGCCTCGCCCCACTCCTCGCGGGCCTGGTGGATGTCGGAGTGGCAGATGCCGGCGTACCGGATGTCGATCACCACGTCGTGCGGGCGCGGGTCGCGCCGCTCGATGGTGCGCCGCTCGAACGGCTCGCCGGGGGCGGAGGTGACCAGGGCGTTCACGGTCTGCGTCATGCGACAGGTCTCCTGTCGATCGGGGAAAGAGGTCGAACCGGGCACAACGTGCACGCGCCGCGGGATCATCCCGTGCGGCCGGAGCCGGGCGAGATCGCTGCCCGGTCTGGATAGTTCCGTAGGAAATGTGAACGCTCACCCTGATCTGGGACGATTTTCGTCGCGCTACGGCAGGCGGGCCAGCTCCCGGTCCTGGTCGGGGGCCGACCGCCGTGGACGGTCGTCCGGGGTCAGGCGCCGGAACCGCCACGCGGCGGCGACGGCCAGCGCGTAGAAGCCCACCGTGCAGCTCGCCATGGTCAGCACGGTCTGGCTGCCCAGCAAGCCGGTGAGCGGCGTGGTCAGCGCGCCGCTGAAGAACGGGATGCCG
>DASTGV010000293.1:0-8050 GCA_035718765.1 Nocardioidaceae bacterium | reverse complement strand
GGCTCGGGCTACCGCAAGCTCGGCATCGAGGGCGAGGACCGGCTCTCGGGCCACGGGGTGTCCTGGTGCGCGACCTGCGACGGGTTCTTCTTCCGCGACCAGCACATCGCCGTCGTCGGCGGTGGCGACTCCGCGATCGAGGAGGCGACCTTCCTGTCCCGCTTCGCCTCGAAGGTGACGCTGGTCCACCGCCGCGGCGAGCTGCGCGCCTCGAAGATCATGCAGGAGCGGGCCTTCGCCGACCCGAAGGTCGAGTTCGCCTGGAACTCCGCCGTCGAGGCGATCCACGGCGACGACAGGCTCACCGGGCTCACCCTCGTCGACACCGTCACCGGCGAGAAGCGGCAGCTCGACGCCACCGGCCTGTTCATCGCGATCGGCCACGACCCGCGCTCGGAGCTGCTGCACGGGCAGGTCGACCTCGACGAGAACGGCTACGTGCTCGTCGACCAGCCGTCCACCCGCACCAACCTCACCGGTGTGTTCGCCTGCGGCGACCTCGTCGACCACCACTACCGGCAGGCGGTCACCGCGGCCGGCTCCGGCTGTGCGGCCGCCCTCGACGCGGAGCGCTTCCTCGCCGCCCTCGACCACGCCGCCTCCACCGCCGGCTCGGCCGCCGAGACCGAGCACGAGGCGGAGCTGCTCACCGAGCAGGTGCAGACCGCGGGCGCCTGAGCGCGCCGGGCTCACAAGTCCCGGGCCGCGGGAAGAAATGTCCCCGCGGTCGTGTTCACTGGATCCAGACCCCGACCCACCGATCGACCGCTGAAGGAGCCCTCGTGGCCGAGATGCAAGCAATCACCGACGCCGACTTCGACGCCTCCGTGCTGAAGTCCGACAAGCCCGTCCTCGTGGACTTCTGGGCCGAGTGGTGCGGCCCGTGCCGGCAGGTCGACCCGATCCTCAAGGAGATCGCCGCCCAGCACGGCGACAAGCTCGACTTCGTGAAGATGAACGTCGACGAGAACCCGGTCACCCCCGCGGCGTACCGCGTGACCGGCATCCCGACGCTCAACGTGTTCAAGAACGGCGAGCTCGTCAAGCAGATCGTGGGCGCCAAGCCCAAGGCCGCGCTGCTCAGCGAGCTCAGCGACTTCATCGGCTGACCTTCGTCGGCCGGGACGACGCCCGCGACCCCGCCCGGGGCCGCGGGCGTCGTGCTTTCCGGCCACTGGTCCGGACCGATTCGTCTTGGCGATTGGCCTCTGTTCTGTTTGGGTAGACGTGCCCGCGCCGCTGCCATGCCCCCCATCAGCGCACCGGCGTCCAGGCCCTGGTGCGTCCGAGAGGAGCCGTCATGTCCCAGCCCGCCACCGCGCAGGCGACGCCTCCGGTGTTCCGCCTCGGCGACCGCGGCCGAGCGGTCTCCGAGATCCGCGCCCGCCTGGCCCTGCTCGGGCTCACCGACGCCGGTCCTGACGGCGACGGCGAGGGCGATGGCACCAGCGGCGGCGACGGCGGGGTGACTCGCGGCGGCCGGCACGCCGATCCCGAGACATTCGACGAGCCGCTCGACCAGGCCGTCCGGGCCTTCCAGCAGCAGCGCGGCCTGGCCGCCGACGGTGTCGTCGGGCCCAGCACCTACCGGGTGCTCGAGGAGGCGCGCTGGCGCCTCGGCGACCGGGTGCTCACCCACGTGGCCGGCAACCTGCTCGCCGGCGACGACGTGCACGCCCTCCAGCAGCGGCTGCTCGACCTCGGGTTCAAGGTCGGCAAGCTCGACGGTCGCTTCGGCCACCAGACCGAGCAGGCGGTCCGCGACTTCCAGCGCAACGTCGGCGTGCCCGCCGACGGCACCTGCGGGCCGGCCACCCTCAAGGCGCTCTCCCGGCTCGCCCCGATGGTCCGTGGCGGCAGCCCGAACGCGCTGCGGGCCGAGGAGCGGATCCGCCGCGAGGGTCCGCAGCTGACCGGCAAGGTCGTGGTCATCGACCCCTCGGTCGGGAAGTTCGCCGACCCGGCGACGCGACTGCGTGCCGACGCGATCACCACCGACCTGGCCCGGCGCATCGAGGGCCGGCTAGTGGCCACCGGTGTGCAGGCCTTCCTCACCAACACCGGCGGCGCGTCGGAGAGCACCGAGGTCGAGCGGGCCGAGTTCGCCAACCGGACGGATGCACATCTATGCATATCCATCCAGGTGGACGGCTCCGAGAACCCGGACGAGGCGGGGGTCTCGTCGTTCTACTACGGCTCGGACGCCCACGGCGTCTCCTCCTCGGCCGGCGAGCGGTTCGCCGGGCTCGTGCAGCGCGAGATCGTGGCGCGCACCGACCTCGGCGACCTGCGCTCCCACCCCAAGACCTTCGACATCCTGCGGCGCACGAAGATGCCGGCCGTCCGGGTGGACGCGGGCTACCTCACCAACGCCGGGGACGCCGCCCGGCTGGCCGACCCGGCCTTCCGCGACGTGATCGCCGAGGCGGTCGTGGTCGCCGTGCAGCGGGTCTACCTCGACAAGGACGCGGACGCCAAGACCGGCGTGCTGCGGCTGAGCGAGCTCCGCAAGGCGATCAAGCGACGCTGACCCGCCGCCCACACGGCCGTCGTCAGGCGTTGGCGTCGCCGTGCCGGGACTGCCGCAGCGCCCGGTGGGACGGGGAGGGGTCGACGGCCGGGTGCCGGGCCGGGCGGACGACCCCCATCAGCTTCTCCAGGGCGCTCTCGACCTCGTTGCGCCAGGTCAGCGCGGTCTTGAGCTCGATCCGCATGCGGGGGTACCTCGGGTGCTGCCGGTGGGTCTTGAACCCCACGCGCAGCAGGTAGTCGGCCGGCAGCACGTGGTCGCCGTACGTCGCGTCGCGCTCGTTCCGGCCGGGGGCGTGGGTGTCGCCGAACGCCTCGAGGGCCCGGATGCCGCCGCGCTTCACCAGGTCCTTCACCACGGTCTGCATCAGCACGCGGCCCAGTCCCGCCCCGGCGTACTCCGGGAACACCAGCGCGGTCGCGAGCAGCACGGCGTCCTCGCTGACCGGCGCGGTCGGGAACGCGTCCGCACCGGGGAGGAAGGACGGCGGGGCGAACAGCACGTAGCCCGCCGGGTCACCGTCGACGTACGCGACCCGCCCGCAGGAGCCCCACTCGAGCAGCACGTGCGAGACCCAGGCCTCCTTCTCCTCGCACCCGGCGCCCCCGTCCTGCGCGCGCTGGCGGCGGACCGGGTCGAGCTCCCAGAAGACGCACGACCGGCAGCCGCGCGGCAGGTCGTCGAGGTTGTCGAGCGTCAGCCGCTCCAGCCGTCTAGCCACGGGACCCGCCCATGTCGTGACCCCTTCCACGCGGGAGACCCCCTGATGCCTCATCCTAGGAGGACACCCCCGCCCAGGAGACCCCGATGTCACAGCTTTCCCGCCCGTCAGGCAGCACCCGGCTCGACAGCTACGTCGACCGGTACGCCGCCCGCACGCAGGGGATGACCGCCTCGGAGATCCGCGCGCTGTTCTCGGTGGCGTCCCGTCCGGAGGTCGTCTCGCTGGCCGGCGGCATGCCGAACATCTCCGGTCTCCCGCTCGACGTGGTCGGCGAGGCGATCGAGGGCCTGGTGCGGACCGCGGGCACCACCGCGATGCAATACGGCTCGGGGCAGGGCGACCCGCACCTGCGCGACCAGATCTGCGACGTGATGCGGCTCGAGGGCATCGAGGCGCACCCCGACGACGTGGTCGTGACGGTCGGCTCGCAGCAGGCGGTCGACCTGGTCACCCGCATCTTCTGCGACCCGGGCGACGTGGTGATCTGCGAGGCCCCGTCGTACGTCGGAGCGCTCGGCGTCTTCAAGGCCTACCAGGTCGACGTCGTGCACGTGGAGATGGACGAGCACGGGCTGGTCCCCTCGGCGCTGCGCGAGGCGATCGCCACGGTGCAGGCGGCCGGCCGGCGGATCAAGTTCGTCTACACGATCCCGAACTACCACAACCCCGCCGGCGTGACGCTGTCCGCGCAACGCCGCCCGGAGATCCTGGAGATCTGCCGCGAGGCCGACGTGCTGGTGCTGGAGGACAACCCCTACGGCCTGCTCGGCTTCGACGAGGAGCCCTACCGCGCGCTGCGGGCCGACGAGCCGGACGGGGTGATCTACCTCGGCTCGTTCTCCAAGACGTTCGCGCCGGGCTTCCGGGTCGGCTGGGCGCTCGCCCCGCACGCCGTCCGCGAGAAGCTCGTGCTGGCGCAGGAGTCCGCGACGCTGTGCCCGCCGTCGTTCTCGCAGATGGCGGTCTCGGCCTACCTGGAGAACCACGACTGGGTCGGCCAGATCAAGCAGTTCCGCGAGATGTACCGCGAGCGGCGCGACGCGATGGTCGAGGCGCTCGACGACATGATGCCGCCGGCCGCCCGGTGGAACGTCCCGACCGGCGGCTTCTACGTGTGGCTCACCCTGCCCGACGGCCTCGACGCGAAGGCGATGCTGCCGCGCGCCGTGACGTCCCGGGTCGCCTTCGTGCCGGGGACGGCGTTCTTCGCCGACGGGTTCGGCGCGCAGAGCATGCGGCTGTCCTACTGCTACCCGACCCCCGAGCGGATCCGCGAAGGGGTGCGGCGCCTGGTCGGCGTGATCGAGGAGGAGGTCGAGCTGCGCGAGACGTTCGGCACCGGGCTGCCCTCCGCGACGCCGCGGGGCCTCACCCGCGGGTACGACGGCCCGACGACCGACCTGACCTGATGCAGCGAGGAGCACGGTGACTTCCAACCGAGTGGTGGTGCTGGCCGGCGGCCTGTCGCACGAGCGCGACGTGTCGCTGCGGTCCGGCCGCCGGGTCGCCGAGGCCCTGCGTGAGGCGGGCGCCGAGGTCGACGTACGCGACGTGGATGCCGACCTGCTCCGCCTGCTCCGCGACGACCCGCCGGACTGCGTGCTGCCGATGCTGCACGGCGAGACCGGCGAGGACGGGGCGGTGCGCGAGGTGCTCGAGCTCGTCGGCCTGCCGTACGTCGGGTCGCGGCCCTCGGCCTGCCGGGCGGCCTTCGACAAGCCGGTCGCGAAGGCGGTGGTGGCCCGGGTCGGGATCCGCACCCCGGCGGGCGTGACCCTGCCGCACGAGACGTTCCGCGAGCTGGGCGCGGCCGCGGTCATGGACGCGTTGGTGGCGAAGGTCGGGCTGCCGCTGATCGTGAAGCCGGCCCGCGGTGGCTCGGCCCTCGGCTGCTCGGTGGTCCGGGAGGCCGGCGCGCTCCCGCAGGCGATGGTCAACGCCTACGCCTACGGCGACACCGCCCTGGTCGAGCAGTTCGTGGTGGGCACCGAGGTCGCCGTACCCGTCGTGGACACCGGCTCGGGCCCGCGCGCGCTGCCCGTGGTGTCGATCGAGCCCGACGGCGGCGTCTACGACTACACCGCGCGCTACACCGCGGGCAGCACGGAGTTCAACGTGCCGGCCAAGCTCACCGACGACGTGGCCGCCGCCTGCGCGCAGGTCGCGGTCGCCGCCCACGAGGCCCTCGGCCTGCGGGACCTCTCCCGCTCCGACCTGATCGTCGACCCGGACGGCCAGGTGTGGTTCCTGGAGGTGAACGTCGCGCCCGGGCTCACCGAGACGTCCACGGTGCCGCTCTCGGTGACCGCGGCGGGTCTCGACCTCGGCGACCTGGTGGCCGACCTGGTGCGGGCCGCTATCGTTCGCAGCACCCTCTGACGGGAGTCACCGCTTGCGCGACATCACCTACCCGCCGATCATCGTGACGGCCCAGATCGCCTTCAAGGCGCTCGGCCTTCGGTTCGACCTGCGCGGCACCGAGAACGTCCCGAAGGAGGGCGGCGCGCTCCTCGCGCTCAACCACATCTCCTACGTGGACTTCATCCTCGGCGGGTACGCCGCGCACCCGTCCCGCCGGCTGGTCCGGTTCATGGCGAAGCGCGAGCTGTTCGACCACCGGTGGACCGGTCCGCTGATGCGGTCGCTGCACCACATCTCCGTGGACCGCGCCGACGGGCTCGCGTCGTACGCCGAGGGGGTGCGCTACCTCCGTGAGGGTGAGGTGGTCGGGATCTTCCCGGAGGCCACCATCTCGCGCAGCTTCGAGCTCAAGGAGTTCAAGACCGGCGCCAGCCGGATGGCCGCCGAGGCGGGGGTCCCGCTGGTGCCCGTGATCCTGTGGGGCACGCAGCGGTTGAAGACCAAGGGCCATCCGCAGGACTTCTCCCGCGGCAAGACCATCGCGATCACGGTCGGCGAGCCGCTGCACCCGACGGGCGCGAACTCGGTCGCGGAGACGGCCGAGCAGAAAGCCGCGATGGCCCGGCTGCTCGACGAGACGATCAAGGCCTACCCGGCCGACGAGCAGCCCCCGGGCTCGTGGTGGCTGCCCGCGTCGTACGGCGGCAGCGCGCCGACCATGGAGGAGGCCGCCCGGCTCGACGCCGAGGAGAAGCGGGAGCGCACACGGGCCCGGGCCGCCAAGCGCAAGGCCAAGAACGCCCGCTGACCAGGTCGCGGCGGCTCAGCCGGTCGGCGTGGCTTCCACGTCTCCCGCGCGGTGCTTCGGGGTCAGCGGCACCGCGCCGCCCTCCCCCGGCAGGAGCGGCACCGCGGCGAGGGGCTCGGGCAGCACCGTCCCCGGGACCGGGGTCTCGGCGGGCTCCGCGTCCTCGACGGCCTGGGTGCGGCCGAGGTGCCCGCGCAGCGCCACGGTCAGGTAGCCGGCGCCGCCCAGGATCCCGGCCGCCATCAGCGCGAAGATCGCCCGGTAGTCCAGCACCCCCACCAGCACCGCGCCCACCCCGATCGAGAGGGCCTGCGGGGTGGTGGTCAGCACCTCCACCGACGCGCTGACCCGGCCCATCAGCCGGGACGGGGTCTGCTTCTGCAGCAGGGTGTTGAAGGCGACGAAGATCAGCGGCAGGCCCGTCCCGAGCACCGCGACCGCGACCAGCAGCTCCCAGACCCGGTCCACGACCACGACGAGCCCCAGGCCGATCGAGGCGACCAGCAGTCCGAGCACCACGCCCCGAGGCTCGCCGTACCTCTTCACCACGCGGCTGGCGACCAGCCCCATCAGCACGGCGCCCACGCCCTGCACGCTGAGCATCGGGCCGATGAACGACACCGGCCGGTCGAACGCCTCGACGACGGCGTACACGGCGGACTCGGCGAAGCCGATGACCAGCAGCGCCAGCCCGATCGCGACGGTCGGGTGCAGGACCAGGGGGGTGCGACGGATGTACGCCACGCCCTCGGTCACCTCCGCCCGCCAGGACTGCTGCACCCGCGGCTCGTCGGCGGTGGTGTCGTGCCCGCGCAGACCGGCCACGGCGAACGCGGCCAGCAGGAACGTCACGGCGTCGGCCATCGCCACCGCACCGCCGCCCACGAAGGCGAACGTGACGGCACCGGCGAGCGGTCCGACCAGCCGGAAGGCCTCGCGGGTGACACCGAGCGACGCGTTGGCCTCCACCAGCACGTCCTCGGGGACCATCTCCTTGAGCAGGCCGTTGAGGGCTGCGGGCATGATCACGTAGGAGATGCCGTAGCAGAACGCCACTGCGTAGACGATCCACACGTCACCGGCGTCGTGGACCAGCAGCAGCGGCAGCATCATCGCCGCCGAGGCGATGTTGCCGAGCACCAGGAACCGGCGCCGCGGCACCCGGTCCACGACCACTCCCAGCACCGGTGCCAGCAGCGACGGCGCGGTCATCCACAAGAAGGTGAGGCCGGCTGCACCGTTGGAGCCGGTGAGGGTCTTCACCCACATGCTGAGCACGATCAGCATCAGCGAGTCGCCGAACATGCTGGTGGCCAGGCCGGCGAACAGCCGGGGGAACCCCGGCGTGCGGAACGCGTTGCGCATCAGGCGCGGCTCCCCTCGTGAGGTCCCTGCTCGCCCGCACCCTGGGCGGCCTCGCCGCCGGAGGCCGCCGGGTCGGCGGCGGGGTCCGGGGAGGCGTCGGGGGTGCGGTGGTGGGCGCGGTGCGGTCCGCTCGGCACCAGCCAGCCGACCAGGCTGACCAGCCGCGCGTCCTCAGGCCGCAGGTCCGGGCGCCCCGACCGGTCGGCGTGCCGCAGCAGGAGGTCGGTCAGCTCGGCCTTCAGCTCGGTGGCCTCCGCGGCGG
>DASTGV010000292.1:0-5642 GCA_035718765.1 Nocardioidaceae bacterium | reverse complement strand
GCCCTGGCGGACCAGCTCGAGGCGGTGCTGGACCTGCTCCTCGACGGGCTGCGGGCGCGACCCTGAACGATGCGTGCGGGCGCGGGGTCCGTCAGCCTTCGTCGCGCGGACCCGCCTGCGGCGGAACCGCGGCCGTGCCGGCGCCGGGCGCGGCCGCCATCGCGCCGGCAGCCGCCAGCATGGCCACGAGGTCGGACTGGCCGGGCTCCTCCCACTGCGGCATGGACGGCACCTCGCTCAGCAGCCGGAACGCGTCGTCCACCATCGGGCCGTAGATCGTCGGGCCGTGACAGCTCGGCAGCACCTCGATCCCGAGGCTCTGCACCTGCCGGAGGTAGTCACCGAACTTGGCCTCGTCCAGCCACTGGTGCCACGGGTGGTTCAGCCGGTTGACGAGCAGCACCCCTTCGCGCCAGGCCGCGTGGTCCATGTCCGCGGCGTCCTCGGCCGGGTGCGGCACGTTCGCACCGAAGGAGTCCACCGCCCAGTAGGTCCGCGTGCTGGCGTCGAAGAGCCCGCGGGTGGTCGGGTTGTCGAAGAACGGCGGGCGTACGGCGGCCAGGGTGCGGTCACCGGCCGAGAAGCTCTCGCCGTCCCGGATCCAGCGCACCCGGTCGAACGGCATCCAGAAGTCCTCGCAGTCGATGCCGTAGCGCGCCATCGAGAACCACGTCGTCACCAGCGTCGCGTTCGGACACGCGTCCATCACCTGCCGCAGGTTCCCGGCGTGGTCGTGGTCGTCGTGGGTGAGGAACACCCAGCGGACGTCGGCCGGGTCCACGATGTTCCAGGCGTCCGCGAGCCACTGCTCACGGTTGGACGGTGCGCCGGTGTCGACGAGGACCGGCTCCTTCCCGGTGATGACCAGGGAGTTGATGTAGACCAGGCCGATCGGCGGCGCGGGGACGAGCTGCGGGATGACGTGCGTGTCTGCCGCGACCGTGTACGGCTCGACCCGGACGTTGGGTAGGGCGGTGGTTGTCATGTCGTTGCTCCGGATGGTGGGCGGCGGGTCGGCGGTGGCGCCCTCTCCCCCGCAGCCGAGCCGATGTCACCTCGCATGCTCGGCCCCGCGTCGAACGGCGGACAAGCCGCACCCGGGCCATTTCGGCCGACCTTTGTTGGTGATGAGAACCGGCGGATACGCCGTCCGCGGTAGGAATGCGGGCACCCGACGGTCGATCCGTCGGCCGTGTCGAGGCGCGTGGTACGCACGCGCCACGACAACCACCCCACCCCCACCCGGGGATCAGGCCGCGTGGGCCGGTGGGGCCGGCGGCGGCTGGAACCTGACCGCCTCCTCGGACGGCATCAGGACCCACAGGATCGGGTAGACCAGGATCTGGCTGCCGGGGATGGCCATGAGCAGCAGCACGAAGAGGATGCGCGCGGTCCACGGTCCGATCCCGAAGCGTCGGCCGAGGCCGGCACACACGCCGCCCAGGACCCGCCCCTCCCGCGGCCGGACCAGCCCCTGCTGGGCGAAGCTCTGGTGGATGTCGTTCATGGTCGCCGCACTTCCTTCGGATCGTTGTCGAGGCGTCCGCCTCACACCTCAACTCTGCCGCGCGGGAGGCTGCCGGCACATCGGGTGCAGCCCTGACCCGACCCTGGACGTCCGGCTCCGCGCCTCAGGGGCCGGGAGCGCTCGCGCCGGGTCACTCGCCGGTCCCTCGCTGCGCCGCGGCTACGACGTACGCCTCGAGGTGCACTGTGCGTCGAGGAGGTGCGGACGTCGTGAGGGCGGCCACCGGCTCGCGGGTGCGCCGATCGGTGCGGTCTGGACCGCCGCGGAAGGCTCAGCCGAGGTTCACCTCGCGGGACTAGGGTCCGGGCCATGAGAGCCGAAGTCGCCAGCTCGGTGACTTGCCCGGACTGCGGTGGTCGGCTGCGCTCCCGCATCGAGGGCTTCCGCCCGTTCACGCCGGAGGAACGCAGCCGGCTCACCCCCGAGACGATCAGGGTCCTGGGTCTCTGCGCCGACCGGAACTGCCCCGGCAGACGAAGGGTGCCGTCCCAGAGAGACGGTGGCTAGCGACAACCCCGACCGGTCCCTCGTCCATCCTCCGTTCACGATCGGGCGACAGACTCGCCGGGTGCCCGACGAGACGGACCGGGGCCAGCCGGCCCTCAGACGCGCCCACCTGGCTGCGCCGAGCCGGACGCTGGTGGACATCTTCCGCGAGTCGGTGGAGCGAGTCCCCGAGGCCGCGGCGATCGACAACGCGATCGAGGTCCTGACCTACGCCGAGCTCGAGGAGGCGGCCGTCGAGCTGGCAGCCGACCTCCAGGAGCACGGGGTCGGACGTGGGGACCGGGTCGGGGTCCGGGTCAGGTCCGGGACCGTCGACCTCTACGTGGCCATCCTGGGTGTGCTGCATGCGGGCGCGGCGTACGTCCCGGTCGACGCGGACGACCCGGACGAGCGCGCGCGGCTCGTCTTCGACGAGGCCGACGTGGCAGCGGTCGTCGGCAACGACCTCGTCATCGCTCCCCGACGCGCTCGGCCGGTGTCCCGCGAGTCAACCCCCTCGTCGCCGGTGCTTCCCTCGGACGACGCCTGGGTCATCTTCACGTCCGGCTCCACCGGCACCCCCAAGGGGGTCGCCGTGACCCACCGGTCAGCGGCGGCGTTCGTGGACGCGGAGTCCCGGCTGTTCCTCCAGGAGCAGCCGATCGGGGACCAGGACCGCGTGATGGCCGGGCTCTCCGTCGCCTTCGACGCCTCCTGCGAGGAGATGTGGCTCGCCTGGGCACACGGTGCCTGCCTGGTGCCGGCGCCCCGGTCGCTGGTCCGCAGCGGGGTGGACGTCGGGCCGTGGCTGGTGGCGAACGACGTCACGGTCGTGTCCACCGTCCCGACGCTCGTCTCCCTGTGGCCCACCGAGTCGCTGGACAAGGTGCGCCTGCTGATCATGGGTGGTGAGGCGTGCCCTCCCGAGATCGGCGAACGGCTGGCGCGAGGCGGTCGGGAGGTCTGGAACACCTACGGACCGACCGAGGCCACGGTCGTGGCGTGCGGAGCAGCCCTCGGCGCGGACGGACCGGTGCGGATCGGCCTGCCCTTGGACGGGTGGGACCTTGCCGTCGTCGACGCGTCCGGGCGACCGGTGGCCGACGGGGAGACCGGTGAGCTGATCATCGGAGGCGTCGGCCTCGCCCGCTACCTGGACCCGGCCAAGGACGCCGAGAAGTACGCCGCGATGCCCTCGCTGGGCTGGGAACGTGCGTACCGCAGCGGGGACCGGGTGCGCTTCGACGGAGCGGGTCTGGTCTTCGCCGGCCGGGCGGACGACCAGATCAAGCTCGGCGGCCGCCGCATCGAGCTCGGCGAGATCGACAGTGCGCTGCTTGGCCTGCCCGGCGTCGTCGGGGCGGCCGCCGCCGTACGCAGGAGCCGAGCAGGCAACCAGCTGCTGGTCGGGTACGTCGCGGTCGAGGACGGCTTCGACGCGGCCGCCGCCGGTGAACGCCTCCGGGAGGAGCTGCCGGCCGCACTCGTCCCGCGGCTCGCCCAGGTGAGCGACCTGCCCACCCGCACCTCGGGCAAGATCGACCGCGACGCCCTGCCGTGGCCGCTCCCCCGTGCGGCGCCGGCGCGCGACTCCGAGTCGGCGCTGACCGGCACCGCCGCCCGGGTGGCCGAGCTGTGGCTCGACGTCCTCGGCGCGGTGGCCGAAGGGCCGGGGGACGACTTCTTCGACCTGGGCGGCGGGAGCCTCACCGCGGCGCAGATGGTGTCCCGGCTCCGCACGACCCACCCGGAGGTCACCGTCGCGGACCTCTACGAGAACCCCACCCTGGGTGCGCTGACGGCGATGCTCGACAACATGGCGGCGCCGGCCGGCACCACGGACCGCAGGGTGCGGCCCACGCCGTCCAAGACCCAGGTGGGCCAGGTCGTGTTCACGATCCCCCTCCGTCTGGTCTCCGGCCTGCGCTGGCTCACCTGGGTGCTCGTGGCGAACAACGTGCTGAGCGCGGGCTTCGGCCTCGCCTGGCTCCCGACGGTGCCCTGGGCCTGGGTGGTCGTAGGGTTCCTGCTGCTGGTCCTCCCCCCGGGCCGGATGGCGCTGAGCGCGCTGGGCGCCCGCCTGCTGCTCCGCCGCGTCACCCCCGGCGACTACCCCCGGGGAGGCCGGGTGCACCTCCGGCTCTGGCTGGCCGAGCACCTCGCCGACGAGCTCGGCGCGGCGAACCTCGCCGGCGCGGCGCTGATGCCGACGTACGCGCGAGCGCTCGGAGCCAAGGTGGGCCGCGACGTCGACCTGCACTCGCTCCCACCCGTCACCGGCATGCTGACGCTCGGCCGAGGGTGCTCCGTGGAGCCCGAGGTCGACCTGACCGGGCACTGGCTCGACGGCGACGTGCTCCACATCGGCGCGATCAAGGTCGGCGCCGGGGCCCGGATCGGCACCCGGAGCACCCTCGGCCCGGGCGCCGTCGTCGGGAAGCGCGCCGAGGTGGCGCCCGGCTCGGCGGTGCTCGGCACCGTCACCAGGGGCGAGTCCTGGTCCGGCTCCCCTGCGGAGTCGATCGGCACGGCCCGAGGGCCCTGGTCCTCCGAGCGACCGCCGCGGCGCCGACGCTGGGTGGTCGCGTACGTCGCGATCAGCGCCGTCATCGCGATGCTGCCGCTGCTGGCGTCGCTCGCGGGGTTCGCGGTGCTGCTGCCCGTCCTCGACCGCGCCGACTCGATCACCGGCGCGGCGCTGCGGGCGCTCCCCCTCCTGCCCGTCTCCGCGGTGGTCGCCTTCGTCACGCTGGCGGCCCTCGTCCTCGCGCTCGTGCGGGTGCTCGCGCTCGGCCTCGAACCCGGGCACTACCCCATGCACAGCCGCCGGGCCCTCCAGGCGTGGGCGACCCTGCGGGTCCTCGACGAGGCACGGACGTGGTTGTTCCCGCTCTACGCGAGCTGGCTGACCCCGGTCTGGCTCCGGCTGCTGGGGGCCAGGGTGGGCCGGGAGGTCGAGGCGTCCACGGTGCTGCTGATCCCGCACCTGACCACGGTCAACGACCAGGCGTTCCTCGCGGACGACACCCTGATCGGCAGCTACGAGCTCGGCGGCGGGTGGCTCCGCGTCGAACGCGTCAAGATCGGCAAGCGTGCCTTCGTCGGCAACTCCGGCATGGCCGCGCCGGGGCGCAAGGTCCCGAAGCAGTCCCTGGTCGCCGTCCTCTCCGCGGTTCCGCGGCGCAAGGCGGCCAAGGCCGGCTCGTCCTGGCTGGGCAGCCCGCCGGTGACCCTGCGGCGGCCGACCCAGGAGGCCGACGACAGCCGCACGTACGAGCCCCCGACGCGGTTGCGCGTCGCGAGGGCTCTGGTCGAGGCCTGCCGGTTCGTGCCCGTGCTGTGCTGGCTGGTCATCGCGGCCGGGGTCGTGGTGGGCCTGGAGCTGCTGGTCGCCGGTCCGGGACTCCTCGTGGCGGGGCTGCTCTCGGGTGTCGTCCTGATGGTCGCCGGGGCGGTCGCGGCCGGCGTCACGACCGCCGCGAAGTGGGCGCTCGTCGGCCGCATCCGGGTGACCGACCACCCCCTCTGGAGCTCCTTCGTCTGGCGCAACGAGCTGGCCGACAACTTCGTGGAGGTGGTGGCGGCTCCCTGGTTCGCCCGCGCCGCGCAGGCCACCCCGGTGCAGAAC
>DASTGV010000291.1:0-5525 GCA_035718765.1 Nocardioidaceae bacterium | reverse complement strand
TTCTTCACGTTGACCGGCTTGCCTGGCGATCCGGTGCCAGCGCCCGGCGGCCAGCCCCCACCACAGCGCGTGCGCCCGGGCCGGCGCCAGCGGGTCGGGCCGCGCCGCGAGCGGGGTCACCGGGGACGCGGCGGGCTTCGGGCCACCCTGCGGCGCGGCACCGGGCAGCGGGGGGCCGGGACGGTTCGGGTCCAGGCTCATCGTGAGGGCGGTGTACGGGCGGATCTGCCCCCAGCCCTGCTCGTCGTCCCGCTCCGACATCCGGGGCCGGTCGGCCGAGGCCATGATCCGGTACGCGATCTGGTCGGCGGACTCCTTGGGGTAGCGCTGCCGCAGCTGCGCCGCGAGCCCGCTGACGAAGCCGGTGGCCCAGCTCGTGTACGCGTGGTCCTGGCCGGCCAGGCAGTCGCCGTTGGCGTGGTAGGCGATCAGCACGTTCGCCCCGGGCGCGGACACGTCGTTCTGCGACCCGTGGATCGACCAGTTGTCGACGACACCGGTCGCCCCCGTCGCGGCCACGCCGATGACACCGGCGCCCCCGGCCGGGTAGCGGACCTGGGTGAACGCGGCGTCCTCCGTCTGGTTGCCCCCGGAGGCCACCACGACGACGTCCCGGCGACGGGCCAGCGCCAGGGCGTCCTTGAGCGCGGGCAGCGCGTCGTCGGTGGGCCGGGTGCTCATCGAGACGTTGACGACGTCCGCGCCGTGCCGCACCGCCCACGCGATGCCCTCGGCCATCCGGCGGGTGTCCGGCGGGAAGGCCACCGGACGGCTGCCGGTCGTGTCCTCGTCCTGGAACACCCGCACCGGCAGGATCTTCGCGGCCGGAGCCGCCCCGATCAGCGCGGACCCGTTGACGTACCGCGCCGCGATGATGCCGGCCACGCCCGTGCCGTGCCCGAGCAGGTCCTGGGTCGGCGGTCCGGGCACGAACGACGTACCGGGCAGGACGGCGCCGCGCAGGTGCGCGTTGCCCGGGTCCACGCCGGAGTCGACGACCGCGACGGTGACGCCCTTGCCGGTGGCCAGCCCCCACGACTGCGGGATGCCCAGGCTGCTGATGGCGTACGACGACTCGCTGACGTACTGCGTCTTGCCGACCTCGCACGACGGCGGCTCGTCGGCCGAGGCGGGCGACCCTCCGAGCACCGTGACCGGGCCCGCCAGCAGGGCGGCCGCGGCCGCCGTACGCATCCAGCGGCTCATGGCTGGCTTCCCGTCGGCCGGGTCGCGGCCTGCGAGGTCAGCGCGGGGCCGTCGCCGAAGAGGTCCAGCCACCCGGGCGGCACGGCCTGCGGCGTGGTGCCGCCGTAGCCCAGCGCCGTCAGCGCCGAGCCCACGTCCGACCTGGTGCCGACGGCGTAGCGGGTGCCGGTCGAGTCGACCAGGAAGACCGTGCCCGAGCCGATGACGCCGCCGCTGGTCGCCTGGACCAGGGCGCCGTGCCCGCTGTCGACGGCCCGGGTGACGCCCGTGGAGGTGCTCAGCGCCGGCGACTGCTCCGTGGGGGCGGCGAGCTGGACGGTGGCGGCTCGCTCGTCCTCGGTCGTGAGCAGCAGGCACGGCGCGTCGCCGCGGTCGTACGGCGTCACGGACCGCTCCGGCCAGTCGGACGGGTACGGCCGCACGGCGGGGTCGTTGACGGTGCGGACCCTGCTGATCTGGCCGCTCTGCACCTGCTGCTCCTGGAGGGTCGCGCCCGGGCCGGACGCGCGGTAGAGCGTGTAGGCGAAGTCGGTCAGCGGGAGCAGGCCCTTGCGGCTCAGCACGTAGGGCCGGCCGTCCACCTTCACCGGGGTGCCGACCGTGTCGAGGCCGGCGACGCCGGTGTCGACCTTGCGCCCCTCGCCGTCCACGTGGAACGGCCGCAGCGGCGTACCGGGGCTGATCAGGTCGAGCCAGAGACCGGGCACCGGCTGGGCGGCGTTGCCGTCGAGGCCGAGGGCGCGCAGCACGGCGTTGCCCTCGGCACCACGGGGCAGGGCGTACTGGTGCTCGCCGGCGATGACGTGCACGCTCTTGTCGCTCTGCGAGGTGACCACGAACGCGTCGTTCGGTCGCGGCGTGACCGCGGGCCTGGTGGACAGGTCGACCTTGACGCCCTGGGCCTGGTTGGTGCAGGCGGTCCAGCCGGTGGAGATGAGCTTCGACGACGTCGGGAGCAGGTCGGGCGCGCCGGGGATGCCGATGGTGTCGCCCTGCTTCTGCTTGGCGATCTCGTCGTCGGGGACGAAGCTGACCTTGAAGTCGCCCTCGGTGCCGAGGATCAGCCGCGCCGAGGTGGTGTTGATGACCGGGTAGAGCGTCTTGTCGAACGCGACGAAGCGGGAGCCGCTCTCCTTGCCGATCACCAGGCCCTTGTCGTTCCAGCCCTTCGGCAGCGTGGGCCGCAGGAGCGGTGCGACCGCGGCCCCGACGACGACCAGTAGCGCGAGCACCAGGCCACCCACGAGGGTGCGGCCGTAGCGGACCGGCTCGACCTCACGGCCGCCGGGCGCGCCGCTGACGAACGCGGTGACGAGGCGGCGCCGGTTGAAGGAGTGCGCCTCGACCAGGTCCTTCTTGCTCGACATGGGTCCTTCGTAGGTGTCGGGGACCCGTCACCGGGTCGCGGGTCGTCGCGGATGCAGCCGACCGGGGTGTGCGTGACGACGGACGTCACGCACACCCCGGTCGCGTGTCATGCAGGGTCAGGCGGCGCGGTGCCGGGCCGGCCGCCGCGGGCGGACCAGGAGCACGCCGGCGGCGAGCAGCCCGAAGCCGACGACCAGCAGGCCCTGCGTGTCGGCGGGGGCTCCGGTCTCCGGCAGCGTCGTGCCGGTGCCGGAGACCGTGGACGGCGAGGTCGTCGTGGTGGTCGGGATGCTGCTCGAGGCGTCGACCCCCAGGATGCCGCTGTCGTTGCAGATCGCCGGGTCGCCGCAGGCGGAGGTGCCGGGCGAGCGGTGCGGCCTGGTCGCGCCGGGGACGGTGCCCTCGGAGCCCGAGCCGTTGCTGCTCGACGAACCACCGGCGCCGGTGCCCGGGCCCTGGTTGCCGCTCGTGCCGCCCCCGTTGCTGGTTGGCGGCGTGCTCTGGCCGGGCGGGGTCCCGCCGTTGCCGTTGCCGGTTCCGTTGTTCCCGCCGCCGCTGTCCGGGGGCGTGCCGCACGTGGTCGGGTCGTTCGGCGCGAAGTCGGTGCCGAGGCACTTCCCGCTCGGGGAGCAGCCGTCGGTCCCCGGGATGCACTCGTTCGGAGTGGGGTCCGGCGGGCTTCCGCACCCGTCCTGGTCGGGCCCGTTGTAGTCCTCCGGGATGCACACGACAGGCGGGGTGCCGCAGCCCGGCTCGCTCCCGTTGTAGTCGGGGTCGCAGTTGTCGGGCGGGGTGCCACAGCCCGGGTCGGTTCCGTTGTAGTCCTCCGGGACGCAGACATCGGGGGCGGTGCCGCACCCGGCGTCCGCGCCGTTGTAGTCCTCGGGGACGCAGATGCCCGGCGGGACACAGTGGTCGTCCTGCCCCGGGTTGCACTGCTGGTCGTTGCCGAGGGCGGCGGGACCATCGACGGCGGCCGCCGTGCGGGCGGTCGTCACGTCCTGGGGCTGGGCCGCCTGCTCGGCGGCCGTGGAGTCAGCGGTGGTGACCGAGCTGGAGGTCGTCCCCGTGGCGCCGGCGGTGCTGCCGACGTCGGCGAGGGAGGGGGCCGCGAAGCCGACGAGCAGCAGTCCCCCGGTGAGCATTCCAACTGCGGTCAGTCTGCGACCGTACTTCATGCTTCTCCTTCTCAAGGCCGGTGAAGGCCGGTTCCGATGTGGTGCCGATCTGGTGCGGTGGGTCGTACCGGTCCCGAGAAATGTCCGGATTGTGCCCACGAGCCTCACGATCCAACCGCGCTCACGAGCCCGATCGCGAAGACGAGAAGAGGCAGCATCGCCACCAGGGCGACGAGCTCGCTGACGTCCCCGAGACGGCCCCGTCGCACCGACGGGGCCATCGGCACGAGGGTGAGGACGAGCAGGACCGCCGCGGCGGCCGCGAGCAGCAGCGCCAGGGCGACGTGCCAGGTCGGCTGCTCGACCAGGACGCTCACGGCGACGGCCGCGAGCCCGGCCACGCCGCAGACCAGGCCGGCGGCGACCTCGCTGCCGACGCGGTACTGGCGGGTGCGCAGCATCAGCACGGCGCAGGCGCAGACCACGACCAGCGCGCCGGTCACCCCCTGGCCGACGGCGAGCGGCGCGACCAGGACGACGAGCAGCCCGACGGTCGTGGTGACGGCGAGCAGGATCTCGTGGCCCAGGCGCGCGTCCCGGCGTACGGCGTCGGGCTGCACCGGCCGCGGGTCGGCGGTGAGGTCGGCGTCGCTGTGCGCCTGCTCGACCCGGGTCGAGGTGGTGCCCAGCGCGACCCACGGCAGGGCGCTGCCCACGACGACCGCGACGACGAGCGCGACGGTGTACACCGCACCGGCGGAGTACGACGAGACCGTCACGACTCCGCTCGCGGCGGCGACCACGGCGCCGGTGACCACCGCCGGCAGCATCAGCGCGCGACGCTCGCCGAGCCCGACCAGGGCCACCAGTCCCGCGAGGACCGCGCCCGCTCCGGCCATCGCGGCCGGCGCCTCCGGCAGCGGCCCGGCGGGCGCGGCGGCGAGCCCGCAGACCGCGGCGTACACGATGCCGCCCCAGGCCAGGGTCAGGGCCGCCTCCCGCTCCCGCTGGACCCGGGCCAGCACGAGCGCGGCGGCCAGCAGGACCAGGGCCGCGACGCCCGCGGCGGCACCGGCGACCAGGTCGGGGCGCTGCAGGGCAAGAGCCAGCGCGCCGAGCCCGAGCAGCAGCGCGGCCGCCGACAGGGCCGTACGTCGACCCGCGGCCGGCTCCCACGGACGCAGGTCCTGCTCGACCGCGTCGGCCATCGCCTCCACGATGTCGTCGTAGACGCGCGGCGGCTGCTCGTCGACACCGGAGGCGATGGTGAGGACGCCACCGTCCTCGACGCCCTGGAAGGTCAGCCCGGTGTCCCCGGAGAGCGGGCGCCCTTCGGAGGTCAGCAGCGTGTAGCCGGCGTACGCGGTCTGCCCGTCCAGCACGCCGACGGCGCGGGCCAGCTCGGGGAGCAGCTCGGCCACCGGGAGGGCGCCGGGCAGCGCGAGGTCGGCCCGCCGCTCCCCCGCCACGACGGAGACACGGACGAGGCCGGCGCTGCCGGTCAGGGTCTGGGTCACCGGATCACGTCCGGTCCGGACTCGTCCTCGTCCAGCCAGGCGTCGTCGTCCTCGAAGACCATGCTCTTGCGCTTGGCGGCCTTGTCGTCCTTGCCGGACCCGGTGCCCCGGCCCGCGGCGCCTTCCGCCACGGTCCCGGACCGGCCGCCGGAGCGCAGGCCCGTCAAGCTGCGGCCGCCGCGACCGGCGGCCGCCTCCTCCTCGGCCGCCGCGGAGGCGTAGCGGCCCGACGCGGACCGGCCCGTCCCGCCGGTGGTCCGGCCGCCGGTCGCACCGCCACCGGGGGCCATGCTCGTGCGCCCCGCGGCGCCGGTGC
>DASTGV010000290.1:0-6764 GCA_035718765.1 Nocardioidaceae bacterium | reverse complement strand
CCGGGTCGGCCGGGGGTGGGCGGGCGGCGGCACGGGGACGGGCGCGACGCGCCGTTCGTGGGTGGCCGGCGCGGGTGGCCGGGTGGCCTGCTCCCGCGCGGCCCAGGCGGCGCCCAGGGTGGTGACGGCCACCGCCGCGGTCACGAGCACCACCGCGAGCCGGGGCCGCGCCCGCCGCGCCGGAGCCGTGGGACGCGAGGCGGCCGCGTGCGCCGCGAGCACGGCGACGAACGCGTCGTCGACCGGCACGGCGGGCGAGCCGACCCGCAGCCGGTCGGGGAGCGCCGCACGTGTCATACCCGAGACCTGTCACCGGGGTGGACGCGTGTTACGTCGTACCGGAGACTTCATCGTCGTGTCACGTATGCCGACTTTCACGACATGAGAGAAGTGTGCGAACCGGACCCGCCGGCGCGGCGTAGCTGACGTGCCCGAGGACGACGAGACCGTCGCGCTGGCCAAGAGCGGTGACCAGGCCGCGTGGGCGGCGCTGTACGTCGCGCACGCCGGCCGGCTGCTGGTCTGGCTGGGCACGGCCGGCACCGGCGACCCCGGTGCCGCCACCGAGGACGTCGCGGCGGAGGCCTGGCTGGTGGCCGCCCAGAAGATCGCGGACTTCACCGGTACGTCCTCGGACTTCGCCGGCTGGCTGTTCGGCATCGCCCGCAAGGTCAACGCGAACGGCCGCCGCAAGGTGGCCCGCCGCCGGACCGACCCGCACGCGTTCGGGGTGGACGACGAGGGCGACCTGGGCCGGACCGACGGCGGCATCGACCGGGTCGACGTCCTGGACGAGGTCCGCCGGACGCTGGCCCGCCTCAGCCCGCGGGAGGCCGACGTGGTGGCGTGCCGCGACGTGGTCGGGCTCGACGTGGCCGGTACCGCCGAGGCGCTGGGGATCCGCCCGACCGCCGTACGCATCGCCCACCACCGGGCCCGGCAGCGGCTGCGGGGTCTCCTCGACGAGGCCGAACCCGATCGGCCCCGGGCATTTGCGTCCGAAGTACGACGTAACCCCGCGACCGGGTGACGACAGGTTGAGGTACGGGCCGCTCGCCGGCCACCACGCACACCCGGCCTCGGGCCGGACCTTGGGAGGACCCCATGTCGTTTCTCACCTCACCCGCCGGCCGCGCCGCCGCGGTCACCGCAGCCCTCGCGGCCGCCGGCGTCTTCGGGATGACCGGACCCGCCAGCGGCGCGGCCCGCGACTCCGACCACGACGGGATGCCGAACCGCTGGGAGGTCGCGCACCACCTCGACGCCCACCGGGCCAACGCGCGCGGCAACCCGGACCACGACGGGCTGAGCAACCTGGCGGAGTACCGCCACCACACGAACCCGCGCGACGAGGACACCGACAACGACGGCGACGACGACGGTGACGAGGTGCGCGACGGGCGGGCGTCGACGAACCCGCGGGTCGCGGACACCGACGGCGACGGGGTCAAGGACGGTGACGAGGACGCCGACCACGACGGCGTCGACAACGAGGACGAGGACGACGCCACCGAGTCCTGCGTCGCGGACGACGACGACTCCGACCACGACGGCCTCGACGACGAGGACGAGAACGACAACGGCACGCGGGTCCACGACGCCGACTCCGACGACGACGGCGTCAGCGACGCGAACGAGGACTCCGACCACGACCACGTGACCAACGCCGACGACGACTCCGACGAGCACGGCGACAACGAGCAGGGCGACGACTGCCAGGGCCAGGAGGGCGAGGACGACTGACCCCGCGTTCCCGGTAGCCGCCCCCGGCCCTGCGGTGCCGGGGGCGGCGTGCTGTCCCGGGGCTACTCGGTGCGCAGGTTGCCGGGGGCGCCGGCGCGCACGGTCCACGGCCGGACCAGGCGTACGGCGGCCACGACGGCCACCCAGGTGAGGGCCGGGGTGACGACGAGGTTCGCCAGCATCACCGCGAGGCCCGCGGCGGTGGTGGTCACGAGGAACCCCAGCGCCAGGGTGCCGAGCACCACACCGATCACGGACAGTGGCACGGCGGCCAGGGCGCACTCGGTGCGCTGGGCCCGCTCGAGCTCGCCCAGGGACGCGCCGCCGGCGACGAGGGCGGCCGTCGAGCGCTTGCGGTCCAGCAGCGACTCGACCGTGTGCACCGCCAGGGTCCAGGCCACCACGACCAGCGCGACCAGCAGCGCGCTGAACACGAGCGCCATCGACACGAGGTAGAAGCTCTCGAGGTTGTTCGTGCCGAAGAGGTCGGCGGTCAGCGCCGAGGAGCCGCCCGAGACCAGGCCGATCGCGCCCACCGCGGCGGCGGCCCGGCCGAGCGGCCGCGGCTCGGCGACCATCCGCCCGGCGGCCAGCAGCAGCGTCGCCGACCGGGCCCGGGTGCGCAGCCGTCGGCCGACCCGGTAGGTCACCCACGGAGCCAGGCCGGCGATGCCGAGGACCGACAGGGCAACGCAGACCATGCCGCCGAGAGTGGACAGGGCCTGGTGCAGGTAGACGAACGGCGCCAGCGCCGCGGCGAGGACCAGGAGCAGGAAGCCCCAGGGGCGCGGCGGTGCGGTGCGCTGCCGGCGGGTGACCCCGAGAGGGGTGACCACCAGGCCGCGGGAGGCGAGCGAGCCCACGACGACGCCGAGCAGGGTGACGGCCAGCACGACCAGGGCCACCTGCCACCACGCGGGTGTCACCGTCGTCGGCACGAGCCGGAGCCGTGGGGTGCTGACGTACACGTGGTGCTCGACCGCGCCGTAGGCCGTGCCGCCGAACGCCGCGCGGAGCAGCGCGTAGACGGCGAGGCCGAGCACGCCACCGGCGAACGACGGGATCCCGACCTCGAGGGCGCCGAGCAGCCGGACCTGGCCCGGCGTGGCACCGGCCAGCCTCAGCGCCGCGAGCCGGCGCTCCCGGGCCGCCGTACCCAGCCGGACGGCCTGGTGGAGCAGGGCCAGCGCGGGCACGGTCAGCAGGACGGTCCCGAACGCCGTACCGCCGCGCACGCCCGGGTCGGCGACCAGGTTGAAGAAGAGCTCCTGAGGGTTCGGGGGCAGCAGGAGCAGGGCCACCGCGACGAGCAGGAGACCGGACACCACGGCGGTGCACACCGCGACCAGCAGCATCCGCGACCACCCGCCGGCGCGGGCGAGCGTCCACGCCAGGGCGGTCACCGGTTCACCGCGGAGGTCTCGGCGTGCTCGATGCGGCCGTCGGTGACGACCACCTCGCGGTCGGCGTGCGCGGCGACCCGGTTGTCGTGGGTGACGAGCACGACGGACGCTGCCGCCTCGCGCGCGGCCGACAGCAGCGCGTCGAGCACCTGCTCGCCGCTGACCGTGTCGAGCGCGCCGGTCGGCTCGTCCGCGAAGACCACCTTGGGCCCGGTCACCAGCGCCCGGGCCACGGCCACCCGCTGCGCCTCGCCGCCGGAGAGCTCGCCCGGCGTGGCGTCGGCGAGGTCGAGGGCACCGAGCCGCTCGAGCCAGCCGAGCGCCGAGCGCCGCGACGCGGCACGGTCGTGCCGGTCGAGCAGCAGCGGCAGGGCCACGTTGTCGACCGCGCTCAGCTCGGGCACGAGCTGGCCGAACTGGAGCACCAGGCCGAAGTCGCGGCGCCGCAGCCGGGTGCGCTCCGCCTCGGAGAGCGCGTCGAGGGGGCGACCCCCGTACGTCACCTCTCCGGCCTCCGGGCGGAGCACCCCGGCCAGGCACAGCAGCAGCGTGGACTTGCCGCTGCCGGACCGCCCGGTCACGGCGACGGTCTCTCCGTGCGCGACCTCCAGGGAGACGCCGCGCAGCGCCTCGGTGCGACCGAACGCCTTGCGCAGCCCGCGCGCGGCGAGCAGCACCTCGCTCGACTCGTTCATGATCCGGTCCCCTCTGCGGCCACCCGGGCCGCCGCTGTCTCGAGCCACTTCAGGTCTGCGTCCAGGTGGTAGATCGAGTGGTCGATCGCGATCCGCGCGCCCGCGTCCCGCACCTCTTGCTGCTGCTGCACGAGCTCCCGCATCCGGGCCAGGTGCACCGCGCGCTGCCTGCCGAGGAAGCCCTCCGCGTCGGCGCCGAGGCGCAGGGCGGTCACGGTCTTGCGGACCAGGTCGACCGCGGCGTACCCACCGGCCGGCTCGGTCTCCGCGAGCCAGGCGTCGAGCGCGGCCCGGCCGGCCGTCGTCAGGGCGTAGGCGGTGCGCTCGGGGCCGCCGTCCCGCGAGGTCTCCGCGACCTCGACGAAGCCGTCCTGCTGGAGGCGGGACAGCGCGTTGTAGACCTGCCCGTAGGCCAGCGCCTTGGCCCCCGGGAACCGGTCGTCGTAGGCGCGTTTCAGGTCGTAGCCGTGGGCCGGGCCCTCGGCGAGGACCCCCATCAGCACGTGTTGGACGCTCATGGCCGGGACTATACACAGTAGGTATACATATTGTGCATAGTCGACACGCAGGCTGGCAGACTGGTGGGCATGAGCGAGCCGGTGCGGGTGGTCAAGGCGTCCGAGACGGTCCCGGCGGACCCGACCCCGGGCATGGCCAGGGAGCGGGCGTTCGAGGTGCCGACGCTGTGGGCCGGCCGGGTGGTGACCGAGCCGGGTGCGGTGTCCGGCTGGCACCACCACGACCTCAACGAGACCAGCATCTACGTGGTGTCCGGCGTGCTGCGGCTCGAGTTCGAGGGGTACGACGGGTACGTCGACGCCGAGGCCGGGGACTTCGTGCACGTCCCGCCGTACACCGTGCACCGCGAGAGCAACCCGACCGACCGGCCCTCGGTGGCGGTGCTGGCGCGGGCCGGAGGTGGCGTGCCCACGGTGAACGTCGACGCGGCCGACGTCCGCCGATGAGTCGGCCCAGGACCCAGCCGACGACCTAGCCGACGACCTGGTCGCGGCCCGCTCGCTTCGCCCGGTAGAGGTTCTCGTCGGCGACGGACAGCAGCTCGGCGCGCGCGGTCGCGTCCGTCGGTGCCGAGGCAACCCCGACGCTGACGGTGACGCTGATCCCGTCGGTCACGTCCGCCCAGGGGTGGGCGGCGATGTCGCGCCGGAGCCGTTCGAGCCGCTCGGTGCCCTCGGCGCGGTCCATACCCGGGAGCAGGACCAGGAACTCCTCGCCGCCCATCCGGGCCGCGATGCCCCCGGGGAGCTCGCCGGTGGCCGTCTGGAGCAGCCCGGCGACCTGGCGGAGCACCTCGTCGCCGACGGCGTGCGAGCGGGTGTCGTTGATCCGCTTGAAGTGGTCGAGGTCCAGCAGCCCCACGGTCAGCTGCGTGGTGCCGGTCTCCACCTCGGCGAGCAGCTCGATGAGCCGGCTGTCGAGGTGGCGGCGGTTGTGCAGGCCCGTCAGCGGGTCGCGGACCGACAGCTCGCGGAAGTAGTCGCTGCTGCGCCGCGCCTCGGTGGCCTCGAAGATCGCGTTGAGGGTGCGCGCGCGACCGTCGCGCTCCATGGCCCGCATCTCCTCGTCGGCCCGGTGGAAGTCGCGGAACGTCTCGAACGCGAGCTTGAAGTCACCCCGCGCGGCGTACAGCTCGGCCTGCTCGCGCAGCGCCTCGATCGAGCGGCCGCTCAGCGCGTAGTGCTCGGCGAGCCGGCAGGCCCGGTCGAGCGTCGACTGCGCCCCGTCGAAGTCGCCCGAGCGTCGCTTCACGTCGGTCAGCGTCAGGAGCGCGAGGACGATCCCGTCGCAGTCCTCGCCGATGTCGGTCTGCGCGATGAGCGGCTCGAGCACGGCCGCGGCCTCCGCGAACCGGCCGACCAGGCTGTACGCCCGAGCGATCGTGTCGCCCTCGTGGGTGCGCAGCGCCTGGCCCTCGGCGGCGTAGTCCCGCTGCATCTGCTCGACGGTGGCGACCGCCTCGGCGGCGAGCCCGGCTTCGTACTGGGTGTAGGCGAGGTTGTTGAGCACGGCCAGCTGGAGGTACCGGTCGTGGCACGCCTCCGCGAGGCGGGCGCCCTCCTGGTAGCGGCGGATCGAGTCCTCGTACGAGCCGCTCGCCCCGAGTGCGTCGGCCAACCCGATCAGGTGGTCGGCGCGCACCGACGGGTCGGCGTCCGGGTCCAGCAGCTCGACCGCGGCGACGGCGTGCTCGAGCATCAGCGCCGGGTCACCGACCCGGCGGAACAGCGCGGAGAGCCGGCGGTGGCTCAGCGCCAGCAGCGCCTTCTCGTCGCGCTCCTCGGCCCAGTTCTTGACCTCGCGGATGATCCGGGCGCCGTCCTCGGTGTCCCCGACGCTGGCCTGCGCGGCGCCCTTCACGAGCAGCCAGTGCTGGTACTCGACGCTCTCGGGGTCGACGCCCGGACGGTCGACCTCCTCGCGGGCGCGCGTCAGCGCGGTCCGAGCATCGTGCCGCAGCATGTGCTGTACCTGCTGCAGCGTCTCGGCCCGCTCCGGAGCCTGCTGCTGTTGTGTCACCCGATCGTTCCCCCACGTCAGGCACGCGGACCCACGCGTGCGCCTCGCGGGTCCGATCGTAGGGGTACGGCGCGCGCGGGAGCGCCAAATGCGACAAATCGGTGCCTGCCGGTCATGTCCGACGGCTTCGCCGCGCCGTCTCGACTCGTGCACGAGGACGCCCGGAACGCCGTACGTCAGTGGCGCACGGTGCTGCGGCCACGCCAGGTCTGGACCGGTGGCCCGAGATCCGACCGCCTGCTGGGTTCCGGCGGCGGCCGAGTTGCGTTCGCCGTCGCGGCGAGGAGACTTTGGCTGGGGGTCGCGAGGGAGCGGGATGGAGCCGTACGGCTGGGATGGACATCTGTTGCTCGTGCACAACGGCGAGCAGCAGCGGCGTGCCGGT
>DASTGV010000289.1:0-2400 GCA_035718765.1 Nocardioidaceae bacterium | reverse complement strand
CGCCCGAGGGCGTGTGTCGCGCACGCGCCTGAGGGCGTCGCCGGCCGCCCTACGCGTCGAGCCCGAGGTCGCGCCGCAGCTTCGCGACGTGCCCGGTGGCCTTGACGTTGTACTGCGCGACGTCGACCTTGCCCTGCTCGTCGACCACGAAGGTCGAGCGGATCACGCCCTCGACGGTCTTGCCGTACAGCTTCTTCTCGCCGAACGCGCCGTACGACGCCAGCGTCTGCTTCGACGGGTCGGAGAGCAGCGTGATCGTGAGGTGGTCGCGCTCGCGGAACTTCGCCAGCTTCTCCGGCTTGTCGGGGGAGATGCCGAGCACCTCGTAGCCGGCGCCCTTCAGCGAGTCGAGCGAGTCGGTGAAGTCGCAGGCCTGCTTGGTGCAGCCCGGGGTCATCGCGGCCGGGTAGAAGTACACGATCACCTTGCGGCCGCGCAGCCCGGACAGCGACACCTCCTCGCCGGTGTCGGAGGTCAGGGTGAAGTCGGGTGCGGTGTCGCCGGGGGAGAGGCGGGTGTCGCTCACGGTCGGGTCCTTCCTGGCCGGACGGAGAGGTGCTTGTTGCACATCATGTGCAATAACGTAACCTGTGCGAAGAGCCCGGACGACCGGGCCATGCTCAACGTACAAGGAGCGCGGCATGCACGTTCCCGACGGCTTCCTCGACGCCCCGACCTCCGTGGCCACGGGGGCGGTGGCCGTCGTGGCCGTGGGGGTGGCCCTGCGCGGCGCGCGTCGCGAGCTCGACGACAGGACCGCCCCGCTCGCCGGGCTGGTAGCCACCTTCGTCTTCGCCACCCAGATGCTGAACTTCCCGGTGGGCGCCGGCACCAGCGGCCACCTTCTCGGCGGCGCGCTCGCCGCCGTGCTGGTCGGGCCGAGCACCGCGCTGCTCTGCATGACGGTCGTGTTCGTGGTGCAGGCGCTGCTCTTCGCCGACGGCGGGATCACCGCCCTGGGCACCAACATCGACCTGATGGGGCTGGTCACCGTCGTGGTCGGCTACCTGGTGTTCCGCGGTCTCCAGGCCGTGCTGCCGAAGCGGCTCTCGCTGGTCGCCCCGGCGGCCGCGGTGGGTGCGCTCGTCTCGGTGCCGGTCGCGGCGCTCTGCTTCACCGGCCTGTACGCCGTGGGCGGGCAGGCCGACATCCCGCTGGGCACGCTCGCCACGGCCATGGTCGGCTGGCACGCCCTGATCGGCGTGGGCGAGGCCCTGATCACCGGTCTCGCGGTCGGCAGCATCGTCGCGGTCCGCCCCGACCTCGTGCACGGTGCACGCCGGGTGCTCGAGCGCCGCACCCTCGAGGTCCGTACGTCGGACGGGGTGGCGACGTGAGGCGGGTGTCCACCCGGGCCCTCGTCGTCACCGGCGTGCTGGTGGCGCTGCTGCTGGCCGGGGCTGTGAGCTACTACGCCTCGACCAGCCCCGACGGGCTCAACCGGGTCGCCCGGGACCAGGGCTTCTCGCAGACGCAGACCCGGCACCACGCGGACGGCAGCCCGTTCGCCGGCTACGGCACGAAGGGCGTGGGGGACCGGCGGTTGTCCAAGGGCGTCGCCGGCGTGGTCGGCTCGCTGGTCGTGCTCGCCCTCGCCGGGGGCGTGACCCTCCTGGTCCGGCGCCGGGGCCCGCAGCAAGAGTCGCGCGACGAGCGCGAGCCCGTCGAGCACGGCGGTCGCTGACGTGGGCGCCGGGCACGGCCACAAGCTGCACTACCACGGGCACTCGCCGGTGCACCGCGCCCCGGCGCACGTGAAGGTGCTGGCGCTGCTGGGCTTCATGCTGCTCGTCGTGGCCACCCCGCGCGGCTGGTACCCCGCCTACGCGGTCTACCTGCTGCTGCTCATGGCGGTCGTCGCGGTGAGCCGGGTGCCCGCGACGTACCTGCTCAAGCGGATGGTCGTCGAGGTCCCCTTCGTGGTCTTCGCCGTGCTGATGCCGTTCATCGCCACCGGCCCCCGCGTCGAGGTCCTGGGCGTCGCGGTGAGCGCCGGCGGCCTGGCCGCCGCCTGGGCGCTGCTGGCCAAGGGCACGCTCGGCGTCCTCGCCAGCCTCACGCTCGCCGCGACCACCGAGCCGCGCGACCTGCTGGCCGGGCTCGAACGGCTGCGGGTGCCGAGCCTGCTCGTGCAGATCATGGGCTTCATGGTCCGCTACCTCGACGTGGTCACCGACGAGATGCGCCGGATGCGGGTGGCCCGCGAGTCCCGCGGCTTCAACGCCCGCGACGTCCGGCACTGGCCGGTGCTGGCGCGCTCCGCGGGCGCGCTGTTCATCCGCTCCTACGAGCGCGGCGAGCGGGTGCACCTCGCGATGCTGTCGCGCGGCTACACCGGCACCATGCCGCCCCTGCACACCGCCGGACACCGGGAGCACCGATGAGCACCCCCGTCCTCGA
>DASTGV010000288.1:0-4691 GCA_035718765.1 Nocardioidaceae bacterium | reverse complement strand
CGCGTCGGGTCCTCCAGCGCGAAGTAGCGGGCCAGCGACTCCTGGCAGGAGGCCAGCCAGGCGCCGACCTCGGGGCCCTCGGAGCCGAACATCTCCGCGATCGCGGGCTCGGCCTCCAGGATCTGCTCCCACGCGGGCAGCAGCAGGTCCGCGGCCCGAGCGGGGGTGCGCTCGGCGGAGGGCAGGTCGAAGAGGTCCTCGAGCACCTTGTGCACGACCGTGCCGCGCACGGCGTCGGGCGAGGACGGCTCGGGCAGCCGGTCGACGGTGCGGTAGCGGAACAGCAGTGGACAGGCCATGAAGTCCCCGGCCCGGCTGGGGGACAGCGAGCCGATCACGTCGACGCCGTCCACCTCGGTGCGCTCGATGCCCTCGAGGACGCCGCGGCGGTCGTGCGCGCCGGCCGCGGGCGTTGTGGCCAAAGAGGCCACCGGCACCGTCTCGCTGGTCATCTCACGTCCCGCCTGCTCGTGGTCCGGCCCGGGTCGGACCCGGTCCCTTCGTGGTCTGGAGTGCTGACCACGTCTCGACAGTAGGCGACCGCGCCGACAGGTTCGCGGAGGACACCGCGATAGCGTGGTCACGTGGACCAGCGCGCGGCAGCGTCCGGCGACCCGGCGGGCCCGGGACGACCGGCCCCCCAGCGCGCCCCCGGCACCATCCGGATCGGGCAGATCGGGGGCGTCGACGTCCTGGTCCGGTCGTCCTGGCTGTTCGTGGCCGTGCTGATCTCGGTGATGCTCGCGCCCGCGGTCGACGCCGTGCAGCCGGGGCTCGGCGGCTGGAAGTACGTCGCCGGGGCGGCGTTCGCGGTCCTGCTCTACCTGTCCGTGCTGCTCCACGAGGCGTCGCACGCGCTGATGGCGAAGCGTTTCGGGCTGCCGGTCCGGTCGATCACGCTGCACTTCCTCGGCGGGGTCACGGAGATCGAGGGCGAGCCCGACACCCCCGGCCGGGAGTTCGGGGTGTCGGTCGTGGGTCCGCTCACCTCCGTGGCCGTCGGGCTCGCGGTGCTGCCGCTGGCCTCGCTCGCGCCGGACCGGTCGCTGCTGGAGCTGGCCGCCAAGGGTCTCGCGGGCGCCAACCTGGTCGTCGGCGTGCTCAACCTCGTCCCCGGCCTGCCGCTGGACGGCGGCCGGGTGCTGCGGGCCGTGGTCTGGCGGGTGACCGGCAGCCCCCACCAGGGCACCATCGTGGCGGGCTGGGGCGGCCGGGTCGCGGCGCTGCTCGTGCTCGTCTACCCGTTCGCCCGGCAGTACGTCACCGGTGCGTCGCCGAGCATCACCGACTTCGTGTTCGCGTTCGTGATCGCGAGCTTCCTGTGGACCGGCGCCTCGTCCGCGATCCTCACGGCGCGCGCCCGGCGCCGGCTGCCGTCCCTGCGTGCCCGGACGCTGGCCCGCCGCACCCTGGCCGTCCCGCACGACCTGCCGCTCGCGGAGGCGGTGCGCCGCGCCCAGGAGGAGCAGGCCGGCAGCATCGTGGTGCTCGACTCGACCGGGACGCCGAGCGCGATCGTCAACGAGGCGGCCGTGCTGGCCACCCCCGAGGACCGGCGGCCCTGGGTCGCCGTCAGCACGGTGGCACGCCGCCTCGAGCCGGGGATCACCTTCTCCGCCGACATCTCCGGGGAGCCGCTGATCCTGGCCATGCAGCGCTCACCGGCCTCGGAGTACCTCCTCCTGGACCGCGACGGCAGCGTCTTCGGCGTGCTGGTCACCGACGACGTCGACAAGGCGTTCGCGGCCGGGATCTGACCGCCCGCGGACCCGTTCCGGGTGCGTGAGAGGGTGCAGCCATGTCGTCGCAGCCCTCCTGGTCCGGTGTACGTCGCGGCCCGCTCCAGCCCGGCGAATGGATCCGGCTGACCGACACGAAGGGCCGCCGCCACAACATCCAGCTGGTCGAGGGCAAGCAGTTCTTCACCAACCGAGGCTCGATCGACCACGACGACCTGATCGGCCGGCCCGAGGGCTTCAGCATCACGTCGTCGGCGGGCGGGGAGTACCTCGTGTTCCGCCCGCTGCTCAACGAGTTCGTGGTCTCGATGCCGCGCCAGGCGGCCGTGGTCTACCCCAAGGACGCCGCCCAGATCGTGGCGATGGCCGACGTGTTCCCGGGAGCCCGCGTCATCGAGGCCGGCGTCGGGTCCGGCGCCCTGACCTGCTCGCTGCTGCGGGCCGTCGGGCCGGGCGGGCTGGTCTCGTCGTACGAGCGCCGGGAGGAGTTTGCCGACCAGGCCCGGGCCAACGTCGACCAGTTCTTCGACGGCCGGCACCCCGCCTGGAAGCTCACCGTCGGCGACCTCGTGGACAGCCTCGACGACGAGGACGTCGACCGGGTGGTGCTGGACATGCTGGCGCCCTGGGAGTGCGTGGACCGGGTGGCGGAGGTGCTGACCCCCGGCGGCCTGGTCTGCGCGTACGTCGCGACCACCACCCAGCTCGGCAAGACGGTCGAGACGCTGCGCGCGCACGGCGGGTTCACCGAGCCGCACCCGTGGGAGAGCCTGGTGCGCGACTGGCACGTCGAGGGCCTCGCGATCCGGCCCGGCCACAAGATGATCGGGCACACCGGCTTCCTGGTCACCGCGCGGCGGATGGCGCCGGGGGAGACCGCCCCCGCGAAGAAGCGCCGCCCGGCACCCGGCGCCTACGGGGTCGACTACTCCGGCCCCCGCCCGGCCGGGCTGCCGCCGCAGCTGGCCGACGAGGAGTTCGACACCTGACCGGACCGCGTTCGAAATCCGCTGGGACGGCAACCCTTGTTAGGGCTACGTTTCGGTCAGGTCACGGTTGGGACAAAGGTCACCGACACCCCTGGTGTTCGGCTCCGCGTCACACGGCCGCCGGGTAGTGTCGAACGCATAGCACCCACGCTGTGGAGGTGACTGAGTTGCCAGCATCAGAGAGTGGTCAGGACCGGCCGGGCTCACGCACGCCGGAGGAGCTGCACAGCCAGCTCGGGTTCCTCGAGGACGAGGTCACCGAGCTCCGTCGCCGGCTCGCCGAGGGTCCGGTGCACTCGCGCGCGATCGAGCAGCGCCTCGCCGAGACGCAGCGCTCCCTTGCCGCCGTCACCGCCCAGAACGAACGCCTCGCCCAGACCCTGCGCGAGGCCCGCGACCAGATCATGACGCTCAAGGAGGAGGTCGACCGGCTCGCGCAGCCGCCGGCCGGCTTCGGCACCTTCCTGTCCCGCAACGACGACGACTCCATCGACGTGTTCACCGGTGGCCGCAAGCTGCGCGTGAACGTCAGCCCCTCGGTCGACCTCGACACGCTCCAGCGGGGCCAGGAGGTCATGCTCAACGAGGCCCTCAACGTGGTCGCCGCCCTCGAGTTCGAGGAGGTCGGCGAGGTCGTGATGCTCAAGGAGTTCCTGGCCGACGGCGACCGGGTGCTCGTGATCGCGAACGCCGACGAGGAGCGCGTCGTCCGGCTGGCCGAGCCGCTGCGCGACGTCACCCTGCGCGCCGGTGACTCGCTGCTGCTCGACGGCCGCTCCGGCTACGTCTACGAGCGGGTCCCCAAGTCCGAGGTCGAGGAGCTCGTCCTCGAGGAGGTCCCGGACATCGCCTACGAGTCGATCGGCGGTCTGCGCGGTCAGATCGAGGCGATCCGCGACGCGGTCGAGCTGCCCTACCTGCACCCCGAGCTGTTCCTGGAGCACGAGCTCAAGCCGCCGAAGGGCGTGCTGCTCTACGGACCGCCCGGCTGCGGCAAGACGCTGATCGCCAAGGCGGTCGCCAACTCGCTGGCCAAGAAGGTCGCCGAGCGCACCGGCCAGGAGGGCCGCTCGTTCTTCCTGAACATCAAGGGACCCGAGCTGCTCAACAAGTACGTCGGCGAGACCGAGCGGCACATCCGGCTGGTGTTCCAGCGGGCCCGGGAGAAGGCCAACCAGGGCACCCCGGTGATCGTGTTCTTCGACGAGATGGACTCGCTGTTCCGCACCCGCGGGTCGGGCGTCTCCTCCGACGTGGAGAACACCATCGTCCCGCAGCTGCTGTCGGAGATCGACGGCGTCGAGGGCCTCGAGAACGTCCTGGTCATCGGGGCCTCCAACCGCGAGGACATGATCGACCCGGCGATCCTGCGGCCCGGCCGCCTCGACGTGAAGATCAAGATCGAGCGCCCGGACGCCGAGTCCGCGCGCGACATCTTCTCGAAGTACCTCACGCCGTCGCTGCCGCTGCACCCCGACGACCTCGCCGAGTTCGGCAACGACAAGCAGTCCTGCGTGGCCGGGATGATCCAGGCCACCGTCGAGCGGATGTACACCGAGTCCGAGGAGAACCGCTTCCTCGAGGTGACCTACGCCAACGGCGACAAGGAGGTCCTGTACTTCAAGGACTTCAACTCCGGCGCGATGATCCAGAACATCGTCGACCGCGCGAAGAAGATGGCCATCAAGGACCTCCTCGACCACGGCCAGAAGGGCCTGCGGGTCACCCACCTCCTGCAGGCGTGCGTGGACGAGTTCAAGGAGAACGAGGACCTCCCGAACACCACCAACCCCGACGACTGGGCCCGCATCTCCGGCAAGAAGGGCGAGCGGATCGTGTTCATCCGCACCCTCATCACCGGCAAGCAGGGCACCGAGCCGGGACGCTCGATCGACACGGTGTCGAACACCGGCCAGTACCTCTAGCCCATGCACGGGGGAGAGGAGCAGGTCGGCCGCGAGGA
>DASTGV010000287.1:0-2096 GCA_035718765.1 Nocardioidaceae bacterium | reverse complement strand
TGATGGGCGGCTGCTCGGCCACCAACGGCGCGTTCCTGGTGCGCGGCTGGCCGGACGACTACGACGGGTGGGCCGCGTCCGGCAACCCGGGCTGGTCGTTCGCCGACCTGCTGCCGTGCTTCCGCGAGCTGGAGAGCGACGCCGACGTCGACGACCGCTGGCACGGACGGTCGGGCCCGGTGCCGGTGCTGCGCGCGTCGTACGACGAGCTGAGCCCGCTGCAGCGGGCCTTCGTGGACACCGCGAGCGCGGCGGGTCATGCCGTGGTCCCCGACCACAACCGACCCGGCGCGGTCGGGGTCGGTGCGTTGCCGCGCAACGTCCGCGACGGGCTGCGGATGAGCACGGCCCTCACCCACCTCGCGCCGGCGAGGGAGCGGCCGAACCTGACCGTGCGGTCGCGGACCCTCGTGGACCGGGTCGAGCTCTCCGGCACCGCAGCCGTCGGGGTGCGGCTCGCGGGCGGCGAGCTGGTCGAGGCCGACCGCGTGCTGCTCACCGCGGGCGCCTACTGCAGTCCGGCCATCCTGCTGCGGTCGGGCATCGGGCCGGCCGCCGAGCTGGCTCAGCACGGCATCGAGGTCCGCGCGGACCTGCCCGGCGTCGGCGCCGGCCTGGCGGACCACCCGCTGGTGAGCGTCGACCTGCCCACCTCCCCCGGGTTCGCCGGTCCACGGTTCCAGACCATGCTGACCCTGCGCTCGAGCTACGCCGACCCCGTCGGGCCTCCCGACCTGCACCTGTTCCCCGCGGGTCCCTTCGACGACCCGGCCTCCCCGACGGGAGGCGTGTTCGGCGTCGTCACCGGGCTGCTGTCGCCCGGCTCCCGAGGCCGGGTCCGGCTGCGGTCCGCCGACCCGGCCGACCCGCCCCGCATCGAGGCCGCCTTCCTGCGCACGCCCGGGGACCTCCGGCGGATGGTGGAGGCGACCCGGCACGCCCGCCGGCTGGCGCGCACGCCGCCGCTCGCGGACCACGTCCGGGGTCCCGAGCTCGCCCCCGGCCCGGGCGTCGCGGACGACGACGATGACCGCCTGGCCGCCTCGATCAGGGCCCGGGTCGGCAGCTACCACCACCCGGTGGGCACCTGCGCGATGGGCGCCGTCGTCGACGCGCGGGGCGCGGTCCAGGGCGTCGAGGGCGTGTGGGTGGCCGACGCGTCCGTGATGCCGAGCCTGCCGGCCGCGAACACCAACGCGACCGCCATGGTCATCGGCGACCGCATCGCCTCGTGGCTGCTCGCCGGCTGAGGTCGCCTGTCGCGTTTGTCCAAGACCCGTGCCGTCCGCGCTCCGTAGCGTCCCGGCCATGACCTACACCAAGAAGGCGACCTGCCGGTTCGACGTGACCTCCTGGAAGGAGCAGGTCTACGTCGACGTCGACCCCGGCGAGGGTACGACGGCCGGGGACACCTACTACCCGAAGCGGGGGCTGTCCCACGCCGAGGTGGGCTACGCCTACACCGGCGACGTGGAGGGCACGTCCACGCTGCACTACCTGATCGCGTACAAGGCCGACGCGGCCCCGGTCCTCGGCCTGGAGCAGTTCACCGGCTCGGTCGACGGGCACGAGGGGACGTGCGTGTTCCGGCACACCGGCAGCCAGGACTCCGGCTCGGTCAGCGCACACTTGGAGGTGGTGCCGGGCCTGGGCACCGGCGGCCTGGAGGGGCTCCGCGGGGAGGCCGAGCTCCGGATCGCGGGGCACAGCGAGGACGGCTACGAGCTGGTGCTGGCCTACGACCTCGACTGACGCGACGCCGACCCGTCACCTGCTGCGCGACACGCCGCCGAGACTGCCGACCAGGTGACGGGTCGGCGTCAGGGCCGGGTCGGGCGGCCGAGGGCGTTCAACAGCCGGTCCTGCGCGGAGGCGTCGGGGGCGGGCTCGACCGGGTCGGCGATGACGCCGTTCTGCCGCATCACGTCGCCCATCGCGTCGACCTGGGCCTGCACGCGCTCGACGTCGCGCGGGTCGATGGCGTCGTCCTGGCCGGTGGCCCGGGCCAGGTCCCAGCCGTGCACGACGAGGTCGAAGCCGATGAACCCGTCCACGCTCTGGCCGAACGTGGACCGGCCGAGGCGGCCGTCGTACTC
>DASTGV010000286.1:0-9443 GCA_035718765.1 Nocardioidaceae bacterium | reverse complement strand
GGCGCTTCGCGCCTCCCGCCGGACCCATCCACCGTCGCCGCCGCCCCCTCGGTCCGCCCGTGCGCCGGCTCGCTCAGCAGCTCGGCGGCCCGCTCGACGGCGGCGACGATGTTGACGTAGCCCGTGCACCGGCACAGGTTCCCGGCGATGGCCTCGCGGGCCTCCTCGCGGGTGGGGGCCGGGTGGTCGCGGAGGTACGCCGCGACGGTGGTGACGAACCCCGGGGTGCAGAACCCGCACTGCAGCGCGTGGCACTCGTGGAAGGCCCGCTGCACCAGCCCCATCCCGCCGTCCGGGGCGCGCAGGCCCTCGACCGTGGTGATCGCGGCACCGTCGAGGGAGACCGCGAACAGCAGGCAGGACCGCATCGGTGCGCCGTCGACCAGCACCGTGCAGGCGCCGCAGACCCCGTGCTCGCAGCCGACGTGGGTGCCGGTGAGCCGCAGGTCGTGACGCAGCGCGTCGGATAGCAGCCGGCGGGGCGGCAGGTCGAGGTCGTACGGCGCGCCGTTGACGGTGAAGGACACGCGGACGAGGGACTCGCTCATGCCGCCCTCCTGTCGGACCCGGCCTGCCGGACCGCGCGCGCCACCAGGACGTGCGCGAGGTGGCGACGGTAGTCCGCGGTGGCGTGGATGTCGCCCTCCGGCTCCACCTGGGCGTCGACGAGGTCGCGGGCCCGGTCCTCGTCGAGCCGCTGCCCGTCGTACGCCTCGGACAGGTCCACCAGCACGGGGCCGGGCCCGACGCTGACCAGCGCGACCCGGGCGCCGGCACCGTCCACCAGCGCCGCGACGCCGCAGACCGCGTAGTCGCCGTGCCGCCGGGCCACCTCCACGAACGCCGACCCGCAGCCGGCCGGCGGCCGGCGGAACGTCGCGGCCACGGCCAGCTCACCCGGCCGCAGGTCGGTCTCGAGCGGACCGAGGAAGAAGTCGGCGGCCGCTACGTCACGGGTCCCCTCCGCGGAGCGCAGCGTCACGCTCCCGTCGAGCAGGCGGAGCACCGCGGGCATCTCAGCGGCCGGGTCGCCGTGCACCAGGCTGCCGACCGTGGTGCCCCGGTTGCGGATCGTCGGGTGCGCGACGTGCACGAGGGCCTGCCGGAGCAGCGGCAGCGCGTCGTAGGCCGCCTCGTCGTGCTCGACCGCGCTGTGCCGGGCCAGGGCCCCCACCCGGACGGTGTCCGCACCGACCTCGACGCCGGCCAGGCCGGGCACGTGGTTCACGTCCACCAACGCCGCCGGCGCGGACAGCCGCATGGACATCAGCGGAACCAGGCTCTGGCCGCCCGCCAGCACCTTGCCGTCCGCTCCGAGCGACGCCAGGACGTCGAGGGCCTCGTCGAGGCTGCGGGGCCGGTGGTAGGTGAACGCGGATGGCTTCACGTGGCAGACACTAGGCCACGTCTCGCTGACGGGACGGGCCGTCAGGCCCTGTGGCCGCCCTCGCCGTGCTCCGGTGGGACGTCCTCCTCGTGGTGCACGCCCGGGCGCCCGACCGTGATGATCGAGCCTTCGTCGAGGTCCTTCGGGGCGAAGGCGTTGGCGAGGTGGTAGCCGCCCACGGCGACGAGCGTGCCGAGCGCGATGCCGGTGAGCGAGAAGTTGTCGGTGAACTTCAGCGTGGCGTTGCCGATCGCCAGGATGATGCCCGCGCCGATCGGCACCAGGTTGACCGGCCGGGCGAAGTCGACGCCGTTCTCCTTCCAGATCTTGGCGCCGAGCAGGCCGATCATGCCGTAGAGCACGAGCGTGATCCCGCCGAGCACGCCGCCCGGGGTGGCGCTGACGACCTGGCCGAACTTGGGGATGAAGCCGAGCAGGATCGCGACGACTGCCGCGACGTAGTAGGCGGCCGTGGAGTAGACCCGGGTGGCCGCCATGACGCCGATGTTCTCCGCGTACGTCGTGGTGGGCGACCCGCCCACGGAGCTGGCGATCACCGTGCCGACGCCGTCGGCGGCGACCGCGCGGCCCATCACCGGGTCGAGGTCGTGGCCGGTCATCTCGGCGACGGCCTTCACGTGGCCGACGTTCTCGGCGACCAGGGCGATGACGGCGGGCAGCACCAGCAGCGCGAACGCGAGCGAGAAGCTGGGCAGGTGCCAGCCGACCGCCGCCAGGTTCCCCGCGGTGAACTGGTTGCCGACCAGCCCGTCGGGGGTGTGCGGCGGGAAGCCGAACCAGTCGGCGCTCTTGACGCCCGACCAGTCGACCCGCCAGTGCGTCGTCGCCTCGGTCGCACCGGGCAGCGGGGACGTGATCTTGCCGAAGGCCAGGTCGGCGAGCCAGGAGAGGACGTAGCCGATGACCAGGCCCAGGAAGATCGCGATCCGGCCGAGGAAGCCGCGCAGCCCGACGGCCATCAGGATGACGATGGTCATCGTCACCATGGCCATCCAGGGGTCCGCGGGCATGTAGGTCTGCGCCGCCACCGGCGCGAGGTTGAACCCGATCAGCATGACCACCGCGCCGGTGACCACCGGTGGGAGCACCGCGTTGACGACGTGCGAGCCGAGGAAGTGGATGACCAGGCCCACGAGGGCCAGCACCACACCGGAGACGAGGATCGCCCCGGTCACGTCCACGGGGCCGCCCTTCTGGGCGTAGATCGCGGTGGCACCGCCCACGAACGAGGCCGACGTGCCGAGGTAGCTCGGGACCTTGTTCTTGACGATCAGCAGGAAGCAGATCGTGGCGATGCCGCTCATCATGATGGCGAGGTTCGGGCTGAGCCCCATGATGATCGGGAACACGAACGTCGCCCCGAACATCGCGACCACGTGCTGGGCGCCGAGTCCGACCGTGCGACCCCACGAGAGCCGTTCGTCGGGCGCCACCGCCGCACCGGGCGGCGGGGTCTTGCCCTCGTAGACGACCTTCCAACCAAGAGCCATGACTGCCTCCCAGCGCCGGCACCGGCCTTCCGGTGCACCCGTGCGGGTCACGCGCCCGCGATGGGGCCACTGTGCACCAAACCCCGTCTCCGGGGTGGGACCGCCACGAAACCCGCTGCCGGGCCCACGTGGTCACGGTTCGGTAAACGAATCGCACAAAGCGGGCAAGGACCGGTTGAACCGGGAATGTCGGTTAGTGTCCTGGCGTCGACGACCGTTGACTGAACAACGGATGTGGGGTGAGTCGTGAACGGACTTCCGTTCGGTGAGTACCTGTCGACCTACAGCGGGGAGATCATCTTCAAGACCCAGCAGCACGCGCTGCTGTCGCTCTACTGCATCGCCGCCGCGGCCGTGCTCGGCATGCTAGTCGCGGTCGCGACGTACCGCTCCCCCTTCGCCTCGAACTTCTCCATCGCCACCGCCGCGGTGTTCTTCACGCTGCCGTCGGTCGCGCTGTTCGGCTTCCTGGTCTCCGTCGTCGGCTACGGCCTGGTGTCGGTGTTCCCCGTCGTGGTCGGGTACGCGATGCTGCCGATCGTCCGCAACGGGATCGTCGGGCTCCAGTCCGCGGACCCCGCGGTGCTCGACGCCGCGCGCGGCATGGGCGTCGGGTCGTTCCGGATGCTGTGGCAGGTGCGGCTGCCGATCGCCTGGCCGGTGATCCTGGCCGGGATCCGGGTCTCCGCCCAGCTGACCGTGGGGGTCGTCGCCATCGCCGCGTTCGTGGTGAAGATCGGCCTGGGCGACTACGGCTACTCCGCGCTGGACAACCTCGGCTCGGTCAACACCAAGAACGAGGCGCTCGTCTGCGTCATCTTCGTCATCCTCGTCGCGCTCGTCTTCGACGCCGTCTTCGTCGTCCTCCGCCGCTTCACGACCCCGAGGGGAAGCCGTGCCTGAGAACCCGACCACCTCGACCGAGAGCTCGACCGAGGGCAACCACCGGGGCGTCCCGATCGTCCTGAAGGACCTCACGAAGAAGTACCCCAACCAGGCCAAGGCCGCCGTGGACTCGGTGAACATGGAGATCCCGGCCGGCGAGATCGTGGTGTTCGTCGGCCCCTCCGGGTGCGGCAAGACCACGACGATGCGGATGATCAACCGGCTGATCGAGCCCACCTCCGGCACGATCACGATCGGCGGTGAGGACGTCACCGGGCTCGACGACGTGCAGCTGCGACGCAAGATCGGCTACGTCATCCAGCAGATCGGCCTGATCCCGCACCTCTCGATCGCGCAGAACGTCGCCCTGGTGCCGAAGCTGCTCAAGTGGGACAGGAAGCGGGTCACCGAGCGCGTCGACGAGATGCTGACCGTGGTGGGTCTGGACCCCGAGCAGTACCGCTCGCGCTACCCGCGCCAGCTCTCCGGCGGCCAGCAGCAGCGCGTGGGCGTGGCCCGGGCGCTGGCCGCGGACCCGCCGATCATGCTGATGGACGAGCCCTTCGGCGCGGTGGACCCGATCACCCGCTCCCGGCTGCAGGACGAGTTCCTCTCCCTCCAGCAGACGCTGCGCAAGACCATCGTGTTCGTCACCCACGACTTCGACGAGGCGCTGAAGATCGGCGACCGGATCGCGGTCCTGCGCGAGGGCTCGCAGATCGCGCAGTACGACACACCCGAGGCGATCCTGGCCCACCCGGCCGACGAGTTCGTCGAGGGCTTCATCGGCGAGGGCGCGTCGCTGAAGCGGCTGCACTTCGAGCGGGTCGACTCCCTCGACCTGGACGCCGGGCCCGACGCCGCGGCCACGCACGACACCGTCGACGTGTCCTCGACGCTGCACGCCGCCCTGGACCTGATGGTCGGCAAGGGACTGTCGGCGGTGACCGTGCACCGGGACGGCCGCCCCGTCGGCACGGTCACGGTGCAGGCGATCCTGGACCGCGCGCACTCCGGTGACGCGGACGCCGTGGGGGCCTGATGACCACCGTCGTCGAGCCGAGCACCAACGCCGGCCCGCAGGACCCCACCACCGGCGGAGCGGCCGACTTCCGGATCACGCACGGCAAGCCGGTCTTCTCCCGCCGTGACCTGGTCGTGCCGGTGATGTGCGCGCTGATCGGCGTGGTCCTGTACCTCAACGTCGAGCGGCAGTCGCTCGACAGCATCGAGGCCAACGTCCTCAACTTCGACTCGCTGTGGCGGGCCACCACCGAGCACATCCGGCTCAGCTTCACGATCGCCTTCCTGGTGGTCCTGATCGCGGTGCCGCTCGGTGTCCTCGTGACGCGGCAGCGCACGCAGCGGCTGGCCCCGGCCGTGCTGACCCTCGGCAACGTCGGCCAGGCGGCGCCCAGCCTCGGCCTGCTCGCCCTGTTCGGGCTGTTCTTCGTCGGCTTCTGGGCGGTCACGCTGATCCTCACCGCGTACGCCGTGCTGTCGGTGCTGCGCAACACGATCGTCGGCCTGCAGGGCGTCGACGCCGGGATGCTCGACGCCGCGCGGGGCATGGGGATGTCGCCGACGGCGATCCTGTTCCGGGTCGAGCTGCCGACCGCCGTACCCGTCATCGGCGCCGGTGTCCGCACCGCGCTCGTCCTCGCCGTCGGCACCGTCCCGCTCGGCTACGCGCTCGACGCCGGCGGCCTGGGGCTGCCGCTGTTCAGCGCCATCAAGACCAACCGCCCGCTGGTCACCCTGACCGTGGCGGTGATGATCGCGCTGCTGGCGCTGCTGCTCGACTGGTTCGGCGGCATCCTGCAGCGTGCGGCGACCCCCCGAGGGATCCGCTGACACCCGAGAACGACACGACCTCAACCAACGAGCAGCACGTCGAGAAGGGGAACCGATGAAGAGCATCAGCAGGAGAGGCAAGCGAGCAGCGGGGGTGGCCGCTCTCGGCGTCGCCGCTCTGGCCCTGAGCGGCTGCGGCAGTCTCAGCGAGTCGTCCTCGTCGTCCTCGGGCGGCGGTGGCCCGTGCGACGGTGTCGAGGCCGGCTCGGTCGACCCCAGCGCGCTCAAGGGCGTGAAGGTCTCCGTCGGCTCCAAGGAGTTCGACGAGCAGCTGGTGCTCGGCCAGCTGACCATCAAGATGATGTGCGCGGCCGGGGCCGACGTGAAGGACGAGACCAACACCAAGGGCAGCACGCAGACCCGCAAGAAGCTCATCGACGGCGTCACCGACGTCGTGTGGGAGTACACCGGCACCGGCTGGATCAACTACCTCGGCCACGACAAGCCGATCACCGACCCGCAGAAGCAGTACGACGCGGTCAAGAAGGAGGACCTCGCCAAGAACAAGCTGCTGTGGGGTCCGCTCGCGCCGTTCAACAACACCTACGCGTTCGCGGTGACCGACGAGTTCGCGCAGAAGAACAACCTCAAGACGCACTCGGACATGGCGGCCTACATCAAGAAGAACCCGTCCGCCACGGTCTGCGTCGAGTCGGAGTTCGCGGCACGGCCGGACGGCTACCCGGGCTTCAAGAAGACCTACGGCATCACCGGCGGCAAGCTGAAGAGCCTCGGCACCGGCGTGGTCTACACCCAGCTCGACAAGGGCAACTGCGACTTCGGTGAGATCTTCACGACCGACGGCCGGCTGGCCGCCCTCGGGCTCACCGTGCTCGACGACGACAAGGGCTACTTCCCGCTGTACAACGGCGTCCCCGTCACGCGCGCGGACTTCGACAAGCAGCACCCGGAGATGCTCAAGGTCCTCGCCCCGCTGGCCAAGGAGCTGACCACCGACACGATGACCGACCTGAACAAGAAGATCAGCTCGGACGGCGAGCCGGCCGACAAGATCGCCGAGGACTTCCTCAAGGAGAAGGGCTTCCTCAAGTAGGCGACTAGCTGTTCACGGCACGAGGCCCGCACGCGTCCCGCGTGCGGGCCTCGGTCGCGTTCTGGGACATGGCCTAGGGTCGGGTCATGCATGCCGCCGCCGCGTCGAGCCTGCTGGCCGCCCTGCTCGACGAGGGCTGCGCCCCGGTCGAGGTGGCCCGGACCCGCATGAGCGTGCACTACGAGACGGCCCGTGAGGACGTGCCCGTGCTCTGCGTCGGCCTGCCCGCGGCCGTGCGGCTGCCGAACATGCTGGTCTCCCCCGTCCTGCCCGCGGGACCGGTCCGCGTCGCCGGCGGAACCCTGCGCTCCGGCGTCGACACCTGGCGGGTGGGCCGCTGGTGGCGGCCGCCCCGTCCGCACGCCCGCGCGGCCCGCCCGCGCCCCGGCCGCGACCTGGACCCGTGGGGCCTGGTCGGCCGGGGGCCCGGTCTGACCCCGGCCGGTGACGACGTGCTGGCCGGTGCCCTGGTCGCGGCCCGGGCCGTGCGGCATCCCTCCCTCGAACGGTGGCGGTCCGCGACCCGTGACGTGCTGCGCGTCCGTCGTACGACGGCGGTGTCGTGGGGCCTGCTGCACCACGCCCTGGACGGCTGGGCCATCCCCGAGCTCGCGGCGTACGTCGAGTCACCGGGTCGTCCGTCGGCGCGGGAGCGGCTGCTCGCGGTGGGGCACTCGTCCGGAGCCGCGCTCGCGGAGGGCGTCGACCTGGTGCTGGAGGCGGACGTGCAGGAGGCCGTCGCATGAGGAGCGTGCAGGTGCGTCGCGGTGCGTACGTCGACTCGGTGACGCTCATGCAGGTGAGCCGCCGGGTCGGCGCCCTCGACGGGGTGGCCTCCGCCCTCGTCGCGATGGCCACCGACCTCAACCTCGAGCTCGCGGCCGGCATGGGCTTCGACGTGCCGGACACCTCCCCCAACGAGCTGCTCGTCGCGGTGGACGCGGCCTCCGACGAGGCGCTGGGCGACGCCCTGGCCGAGGTCGACGCGGCGCTCGCCGAGGCGTCCCGGCCCGCGGCCACCGGCTTCGGCAGCGCGCCCGCCCCGGCGACGGTGCGGGCGGCCGCGGCCCGCTCGGACGCGACCGTCGCGCTGATCTCGACGCCGGGCGCCTACGCGTTCGCGGACGCCGTCGACGCGGTGGACGCGGGGCTGCTGGCCATGGTGTTCAGCGACAACGTGCCACTGGAGCAGGAGGTCGCGCTCAAGGAGTACGCCGACCGCGCGGGCGTGCTGGTGATGGGACCGGACTGCGGCACCGCGGTCGTGGGCGGCGTGGGCCTGGGGTTCGCGAACGTGGTGCGGCCCGGACCGGTCGGCATCGTCGCCGCGTCCGGCACCGGGGCGCAGCACCTGATGTCCCTGCTGGACGGGGCCGACGTCGGGATCTCGCACTGCCTCGGCGTGGGTGGCCGCGACCTGTCAGCGGCCGTCGGCGCGCGCTCGACGCTGCGGGCGCTGGACCTGCTGGACGCCGACGAGGGCACCTCGCTGGTCGTCGTGGTGTCGAAGCCGCCGGCGCCCGAGGTGGCGGAGGCGGTGCGTGCGCACGCCGCCGCCCTGGCGACCCCGGTGCTGTTCGGGCTGCTGGGACCGGGACAGCCCGACCTCACCACCACCGCGGCGTCCGTCGTGGCGGCGGCCGGCGGGACCTGGACCGCGCCCGAGCACTGGACCGGGGTCGTGGCGGCCGGGCGCGCGGGCGGCTTCCTGCGCGGGCTGTTCGCCGGCTGGACGCTCTGCGACGAGGCGATGCTGCTGGCCGCCGACGCCCTGGGCCCGGTCCGGTCGAACATCCCGCTCGACCCGGCCTGGGCGCTCGGGGACGACCTGGCCTCGGACGGCCACACGATGGTGGACTTCGGCGACGACCGGCTCACCCAGGGGCGTCCGCACCCGATGATCGACGGCTCGCTGCGGGTCGACCGGCTGCGGGCCGAGGTCGCCGACCCGTCGACCGGGGTGCTGCTGCTCGACGTGGTGCTCGGGCTCGGGGCCGCCGACGACCCGGCCGCCGAGCTGGCGCCCGCCGTGCGCGAGGCCACCGAGGCCGGCGTCCCGGTCGTGGTGACGGTCGTCGGCACCCGCGACGACCCGCAGGGCCTGCGCGCCCAGGTCGCGGCTCTCAACGACGCCGGGGCCTGGGTGTACCTGTCCAACGCCGGGGCCGTCCGCTGCGCGCTCGGCCTGCTCGCCGCCGGGAGCGCCGCATGAACCTGTCCACTCCCCCGGCCGTCGTCACCGCCGGCGCCTCCCTGCTCGCCGACGCGCTGGCCCGGCAGGCCGTCGCGGTGTCCGCGGTGCAGTGGCAGCCGCCCGCGGGCGACGAGGCCTCCGTGGCCGCGGTGATGGCGGACCCGCGACGGGTCGCCGCCAACCAGCAGGCCCTCGCGGCCATGCTCGGCGCGGAGGCCCACCTGGTCGACGTACTCCCGGCGGCGGAGGCGCTCGGGCTCGGGCCCGGGGAGCTCCTGCACGCCGGTCCGCCCGTCGACTGGGAGCGGGCGTCCGGCCCGCTGCGCGGGGCGCTGGTCGGGGCGATGCTCTTCGAGGGGCTGGCCGCCTCGCCGGAGGAGGCAGAGCAGAGGCTGGCGGCCGGCGACGGCGTGAGCTGGGCGCCCTGCCACTCGCGTGGCGCCGTGGGGCCGATGGCCGGCGTGGTCACGCCGTCGATGTGGGTGTTCTGCCTCCGGGACGGGTCGACCGGCAACGAGTCGTGGTGCTCGCTCAACGAGGGCCTCGGCAAGGTGCTGC
>DASTGV010000285.1:0-3796 GCA_035718765.1 Nocardioidaceae bacterium | reverse complement strand
GTGATGGCGAGGCCGTACCGGTGGTGCACGAGCAGCGGGGCGACCACGAGGGCGAGCAGCTTCAGCACGGAGAAGGCGACGTTGCGCCACAGCTGCAGGCCGCCCCGGAGCAGTCCGATCGTGGCCTGGTCGAAGACGAGGGCAGCACCGGTCAGCGCGGCACCGGCCACGAACAGTGCCACCGCGGGCACCGACCCGGTCAGCCGGCCCAGCTCGCCCGCCAGCAGTGGCGACAGCACCGCGAAGCCCAGTCCCAGCACCGCGGACACGGCGGCCGCCGCGACCAGCGCTGCCATCACCAGGCCTCCCCGTGAGCCGTGGCGGCGGGGCAGCTCCCCGATCAGCACGGTGCCCAGGCCGAGCATGCCGATGGTCCCGGCCAGGGTGATGGCGGAGACCGCCGCCGAGCCGTAGCCGACGGCCTCCCGGGTGAAGAGCCGGGCGGCCACCGCCCAGAACACCAGCCCCAGCACGGAGGTGACGGCCGTGCTGCCGACCAGGGTGGCGGCGGTGTGCAGGACGTCGCGGTGCCGCGCCCAGGCGCCCGCCCCGGGGGACCGTCCGTCGGACGGGCGGCGACCTAGGCCGTGTTGGTCGCCGACCCGGGTCATCGCAGGGCCACGTCCTGGGTCCGGGCGAGGAACACCCTGCGGAAGGGCTTGTCGGACTCCGGTCCGGTGAACAGGTCCGCGTTCAGGCCGGCCCCGTTCGGGCGCGGGATCGTCTGCGTCCACGTCGCTCCGGGCTGCAGGTCGATGCGGTACCGGATCGGGACCCCGTCGTTGCGGCGCAGCACCACGAGGTAGCGCTGGCGGTGGTCCTCGAAGTTCCGGACGCCGACGACCGCCTGGTCGGCGTGCGACACCAGGGACAGCTCGGTGAAGCCGGGATACCGCTGGGCGTTCGCGCCGGAGACGGCCAGCCAGACCGCGGTCGCCACGACCACTCCGGCGGCGCCCAGCAGGACGGTCGAAGGCGGGCCCCGGCGCGGGGTCAGGTGTGCCGCCGGGAGCGCAGCCTCGTCGAGCTCTCCGGTGTAGGGCGCACCGTCGTCCGCCTCCGCGGGACCGGGCGTCGGCGCCGTCTCCCGCCGACGGCCCACGACCGCCGCGGCGATCACCGTGACGACGACGAACAGGGTGACCCAGGCACCGCGGTGCAGCGGCACCCCCTCGGCGTGCAGCACGACACCGCCGACGGCGGGCAGGCCCAGGACGAGCACCACCGTCAGGGCCAGGCCCTCCACGCTCCTCGCCGCCGGGCCCAGGACGGCCTCGCCGACGACGTACGCGGTCCCGACGAGCAGGCCGAGACCGAACACGAGCATCACGGTGCCGGGCAGCGGCAGGGTGGCGGCGACCGCAGCCAGGGCGGCGACGACGACGGCCACCACCAGGTCGAAGTTCCTATCGCGCATAGCCCGCACCCCACAGGTCGTAGATCTTGATGTCGCCGCTGTCGTAGACCCGGCTCATCCCGGGGATGTAGGCGAACTTGGAGAGGGCCAGCGGATCCAGCGGCCGCGTGTAGTGGTCGCTGAGCTTGTCCACCGGGAAGTACCGGCCGGACGGCGGCAGCATGCGGGCCAGCCGCTCGTCGGTCATCACGAAGCGCAGGTCCTGGGCCCGGATCAGGTCCACGTCGGACCGGCGCAGCCGCTCGGAGCGGTACAGCGGGCCGGCGTTGCGGACCGCGTCGCTGTTGCCGTAGGTCCCCAGCAGCGAGTAGTTCGCCAGGTCGGAGGCGAACCGGTTGTCGGGCCCCAGCGCCCCGGACACCCACAGGGACGCCTGCACCCCCTGCGGCGAGACCGACCGCTCGAAGCCGCCGGGCGTGTACGGGCCCGGCAGCCGCTCCCAGTACGGCGGCCAGCCGTTCGCCAGCCCGCTCGCGAGCAGCACCAGCATGATCGGGGTGACGAGGCGGGCGGACCCGCGACGGGCGGCCGGCCCGACCTGGTGGATGAGGGCCACCGCCGCGACGTACCCGACCGGCAGGTAGACGTACGTCTCCGCCCGCCCGACGATCTCGGCACTGCCGCCGACGAGCAGCCGGCCGGCCAGGAGGACGTACCACGCGACCGAGGCCACCGCGAAGCCGACCGCCCAGCCGTCGTCGCGCCGGGTCCGCCAGATCTGCCGCCACCCGATGGGCAGCAGCACCGCCAGCGCGGCGGTGGCGACCACGGCCAGCAGGGCGTCGCCGAAGGGTCTGGTGTCGGTCACGGACCCGAGGTCGGGGGGCGTGCGGCCGGTGAGGGCGTCGAACAGGCTGAACGTCGCCGGTCGCAGGTAGCTGGGCGTGTCGGGCGCGACCACCACCACCCAGAAGGTGGTGAGCGCGGCGGTGTAGACGGCGAACGCGGCCGGCCACGCCGCGGCCCGCCAGCCCTGCCGGACCGCCGTGGTCACGGCGATCACCGTGAACAGCAGCACGAGCGTGTAGGTGGTGATGTGGTGGGTGACGACCGTCGCGGTCACCGCGAGCAGCCCCAGGACCATCCAGCCGGCCCGCTGGCTCCCGAGGTCCCCGTCGGCCAGCCGACGTGCGACGAGCAGCGACGCGGCGAGGAACGGCAGCGCCATCGCGCCGTACACGAACAGCGAGTCGAAGAAGGCGAAGTGCGGGCTCGAGGCGTACACCAGCACGGCCACCCCGGCGAGCCGCGACGACCCGGCGACCCGCTCGAACAGGAGGAAGAGCAGCACGACGAACGCCAGGTGGGCCAGCCCGATGACGATCAGCCCCCCGATGTAGATCGTCAGGTCGGTGACCGAGACGACGGCCGCGGTCGCGTTCTCCAGTCCCGGGTAGTGCGGGCTCACGGGCAGCGCGTGGTTGTCGGTGAACAGCCGGCCGGCGTTGAGGATGTCGGTGGCCGTCCGCCAGTGCTGCAGCTCGTCGGGGTGGGTGAACGCGATCGGGCTGTAGCAGACCTTGACGAGGTACTCGGCGACGCCGAGCACGAGGAGGAGCCTGACGATCTCCGACCTCGGGCGGCTCCGCTGGGAGAGCAGCCGGACGGTGACCGGGACGACCACGAGCAGCTGCCCGAGCCAGTACGTCGCGTGGGCCGTCGTCGTGTCGGCGGCACCCCGGCGCCCGGCCGTGAACGCGACGGCCACCACGAGCACGCCGATCGCGGCGAGCAGCGCCACGTCCGCGACGCTCTGCCCGCCGGACGCACCGAGCGCGCGGGGCCCGCGGGGCCGGCGGGGCTCCGCGGCGCGGGCGTCGCCGGAGGGGACACGGGGTCCCGGGAAGGTGAGGATGTCGCGGATGTCGCTCATGGCGATCCTTCCCTCGGGTTCCCGCCGACCCCGGGGATCCGGCGCGCGGTCCGCCACCCGACGCGTCCCAGGGCCGCCCTCGCGTGCGCGGCGCGCCCGGTCGTGGACGCACCCAGCAGGCGGGCGAGCCCCGGCACGCCGGTCCCGGCGTCGATGCTGTGCCGCGGCACCGACCAGGGGTCGTCGGTGGCGCTGCTGGTGCGCTCCCCCACCTGGCAGGCATAGCCGAAGCCCGCGGCGCGGACCGCCTGCCGGGCCGAGCGGTCCCAGTACCCGTAGGGATAGGCGAAGCCCTCGACGCCCGTGCCGAGGGCGTCCTCGAGCGCGACCCGCGAGGTGGCCGCCTCGGCCCGCACCCGGGTCGTCGGGAGCCGGTCCAGCTGCGGGTGGGTGTGGCTGTGGGCGGCGACCTCGACGCCGGCCTCGGCGACCGCCCGCAGCTCCGGCCACCCCAGCAGCGGCCGGTCCTGCTCGCCGCACCCGCGCAGCCACCGGGCGGTGGCGCC
>DASTGV010000284.1:0-8111 GCA_035718765.1 Nocardioidaceae bacterium | reverse complement strand
CGGCAGGCGATCAGCCCGAAGTCGAGGGAGCCGTTGTAGGAGAACAGCGTGATGTTCAGCCCGCCGGTCAGGTCGGTGACCGCGGAGACCGGGTAGATCCCCTCGACCTTGGCACCGGCGATGTAGAGCGGCAGCTGCGGGCCGGGCACGTTGCTCACGAACAGGTTGAACACCAGCCCCGGCACCGTCGCGAGCCGGAACAGCGCCCGGGCGGCGAGCCCGGACAGCGCCGTCGGGATGAGCGTCGACATGTCCTGCAGCAGCGAGGCGGGCACCGCCTTGAAGGCGCGCTTGGCCTGCAGCATCGAGACCCGCATGAACACCAGCCGCTCGCGCGGGTCCCGCAGGTGCGTGGGCAGCTCGGCCAGCATCACCGACACCTGGTTGCCGAGCTCCCCCTGCTGGTCCCTGGTGCGGACCGACACCGGGACGGCCACGACCAGCGGGGTCTCCGGGAGCGCGTCGTGGTCGAGCAGCCAGCGCCGCAGCGCGGACGCGGTCAGCGCCATCACGGTGTCGTTGACGGTCATCCCGAAGTGGCGGTTGACGGTCTTCACGTCGGCCAGCGGCAGGGACCCGAACGCGAAGCGCCGATGGGCGGTGATGGTGCCGTTGAGCGGGGTGCGCGGCGGCTTGAGGTCACGCGGGTCGGGCCGGTGGTGGGCCGGCTCGCCGAGCAGCCGGCCCACGGCACCGGCGGTCTGGCTGACCAGCCGGGTGCCGGGGATGTTCGCCGCGCCGGGCAGCTGGTCGACGTACTGCAGGGACTTGGGGACCGTGCGCAGCACCTCGACGGGGTTCATCGCCATCGCGTGCAGCCCCCGCCGCACCAGGTCGACCGTCGACGGCATCCCCCGCGGGACGTACGCCGCCTCTTCCGGCTCGACCTGCCGCGGCTCGACGGAGAGGTCCAGGATCGCCTCGAGGATCTCGGCCCCGGAGACCCCGTCGATGGCGGCGTGGTGGATCTTCGAATAGAACGCGCACCGGCCGCCCTCGACCCCGGTGATGACGTAGGCCTCCCACAGCGGGCGGGTCCGGTCCAGGGGGCGCGCGTGGATACGGGACACCTGCTCGCCGAGCTGCGCGGCGGTCCCGGGCTCCGGCAGCGCCAGCTCACGCAGGTGGAACTCGAGGTCGAAGTGCGGGTCGTCGACCCAGTAGGGACGACCGAGCCCCAGCGGCACCTCCACCAGGCGCTGCCGAAGCGGCGCGGCGAGGTGCAGCCGGGGCTCGAAGACGGCGCGGACGGACTCGAGGTCCCACCTGCCGCCGGGAGCGGTGCTCGGGTCGAGGAGGATCAGGCTGCCGACGTGTCCCACCGTGGTGGGGGTCTCGACGTGCAGGAACTGCGCGTCGAGCGACGACAGCTGGCGCATGCCGCGTCCTCCTCGAGCCCGGCCGGCCTATGAGGCGGAGAGACGCTCACCGCTCTCGGTGTCGAACACATGCACGTGCTGCGGGTCCGTGGTGACGTGGAGCACCTCGCCCTTGCGGTGGTCGCGCCGGGCGTCGATCCGGATGATCACGTTGTCCGGCGTGCCCTCGGCGCCGCTGGTGCCGTAGACGAACCCGTCGGCGCCGAGCTCCTCGACGACCGTCACCTTGACCGGGATGCCCTCGCCCTCACCGACGAGGCGCCAGTTCTCCGGCCGCACGCCGATCGTGATGTCCCCGTGGCCCTTGGTGGCGGCGGCCCGGTCGATCGGCACCTCGATGTCACCGAGCTTGGCGTGCCCGTCGACGTTGTGGGCGCGGAGCAGGTTCATCGCCGGCGAGCCGATGAAGCCCGCGACGAAGAGGTTCTTCGGCTTGTCGTACAGGTTCAGCGGGGTGTCGGCCTGCTGCAGGATGCCGTCCTTGAGCACGGCCACCCGGTCGCCCATCGTCATGGCCTCGACCTGGTCGTGGGTGACGTAGACGGTCGTGACGCCGAGCCGCTGCTGCAGCGCGGCGATCTGGGTGCGGGTGGACACCCGCAGCTTCGCGTCGAGGTTGGACAGCGGCTCGTCCATGCAGAAGACCTGCGGCTGGCGGACGATCGCGCGGCCCATGGCGACCCGCTGGCGCTGGCCACCGGACAGGGCCTTGGGCTTGCGCTCGAGGTACTGCTCGAGGTCGAGCAGCTTCGCGGCCTCCTTGACCCGGGCCATGCGCTCCTCCTTCGGCACCTTGGCCATCTTGAGGGAGAACGCCATGTTGTCGGCGACGGTCATGTGCGGGTAGAGCGCGTAGTTCTGGAACACCATCGCGATGTCCCGCTCCTTGGGCGGCAGGTGGGTGACGTCGCGGTCACCGATGTAGATCTTGCCGCTGGTCACCTCCTCCAGGCCCGCGAGCATCCGCAGGCTGGTGGACTTGCCGCAGCCGGACGGCCCGACGAGGACCAGGAACTCGCCGTCCTCGATGTCGAGGTTGAGGTCGTCGACCGCGGGCCTCTCGGCACCGGGGTAGAGACGCTCCGCGTGCTCGTACTTGATGGTGGCCATGCTGATACTTCCCTTCACCGGCAGGTACGTGCCGGACGATCCGTCGTAAAGGTGGGTGTGGCGGGGCTCACACTACCCAGTTTGTGCGGGTTGGCAATGCCGACCGAGGGTCGGACACGCGTCCGGGCACGTCCGGGCGCACACCGGGGTCACTCGGGCACGACGAGCACGGCGTCCGCACCCACGTCCACCCGGACGGCGTCGTCCGGGGAGAGCCGGGACGCGCCGGCGCTGGTGAGCTGGGCCACCACGAGCTGGCCGTCGTCGAGCCGGCACTGCACCCGGGAGATCGGGCCGAGGAAGGCCACCGACACCACCCGGCCGTTGGCGTCGCCCTCCGCGGCGGTGACCCCGAGCGACTCGGGCCGCACCAGGGCGTAGCCGCTCCCCTGCGTGACCGAGCCCTCGAGCAGGGAGACCGCGGCGCCGAGCACCCGCGCCGTGCCCTCGGAGACCTCGGCGCGCATCCGGTTGCTCAGCCCGACGAACTCGGCGACGAACGGGGTCGCCGGCCGGGCGTACAGCTCGGTGGGTGGCGCGACCTGCTCGAGACGGCCCTGGAACATCACACCGACCCGGTCGGCGACCGCGAGCGCCTCCTCCTGGTCGTGGGTGACGAACAGCGTGGTGGTGCCCACCTCGAGCTGGACCCGGCGGATCTCGTCGCGCAGCTGGACCCGCACCTTGGCGTCCAGCGCCGAGAGCGGCTCGTCGAGGAGCAGCACCGCGGGCTCGATCGCCAGGGCGCGGGCCAGGGCGACGCGCTGCTGCTGCCCGCCGGACAGCTGGTGGGCGTAGCGGTCGCCCTGGGTGGACAGGCCGACCAGCTCGAGCATCTCGCCCGCGCGCTTGATCCGCTTGGCCCGGTCGACACCCCGGAGCTTGAGCCCGAACGCGACGTTCTCCTCCACCGTCAGGTGCGGGAAGAGGCTGTAGGCCTGGAAGACCATCCCCATGTCGCGCTTGTTGGCCGGCACGTGCGTGATGTCCCGGCCGCCCACCATGACCGTGCCGGAGGTCGCGATGTCGAGGCCGGCCAGGATCCGCAGCGCGGTGGTCTTGCCGCAGCCGGACGGCCCCAGCAGCACCACCAGCTCCCCCGGTGCCAGGTCGAGGGAGAGCCCGTCCAGGGCCCGGACCTCGCCGTAGTGCCGGTGCAGGTCGCGGAACGCGACCGCGGGCTCGGTCTGGGTCGAGACGGCGGTGGTCACGTCAGCTTCCTTCCGTACGGCGCGAGCGCCCGACGACGGACAGCAGCAACAGGAGCACGAACGCGAAGGCGATCGCCGCGAGGGAGGCCGCCACCGACGTGTTGGCGTCGCTCTTGCCGAGCAGGGCGATGACGACCTGCATGTTCTCGTAGTTGAGCAGTGAGGCGATGGTGAACTCGCCCAGCACCAGGGCCACCGAGATGAACGCGGCCGAGAGCAGCCCGGACCAGATGTTCGGCACGATGATCCGGCCGATCACGGTCCCCCAGCCCGCCCCGAGGGACCGGGCGGCCTCGGCCAGGGTGGTGGCGTCGATCGACGAGAGCGCCGACTCGATCGCCCGGTAGGCGAAGGGCAGCACCAGGACGACGTACACGAACGTCAGGTTGAGTACGTGGTCGCCGAGGAAGTAGGTGACCCACTGGTAGACGTTCGTGATCCCGACGACGATCACCAGGGCCGGGATGGTCAGCGGCAGCAGGCAGAGGAACTCCAGCAGCCGCGTGGCACGAGGCACCCGCAGCCGCACCCAGATCATCGTGGGCACGAGCAGGAGCAGCATCAGCACGACCGTGAACAGCGACAGCAGCAACGAGGCGACGATCGCCCGGTTGAGCTCCGGGTCCTCGACCAGGTTCGCCCAGGCGGCCCAGGTGCGGGAGCCGTTGGTGCCGCGGGTGCTGAAGTCGAGCATCGCCAGCAGCGGTCCGAAGAAGAACACCGCGAACAACAGCAGCAGCACCACCCGGACCACCCGGAACGCCGGCGACGTCCTCATCGCAGCCACCTCGCCGTGCGCCGCAGCAGCAGGCCGTACATCCCCATCACGGCCGCCACGACCACGATCATCTCGAAGGCGAGCGCGTAGGCGAGGTGCTGGTGCCCGAGCAGGACCTCGCTGCTGAGTCCGGAGCGGATCAGCAGCGGCACGATCGGGTTGCCCTGGCTGACCAGCGCCGCAGCCGTCGCGTAGGCCGCGAACGCGTTTGCGAACAGCAGCAGGGTCGCGCCGAGGAACGCCGGCCGCAGCAGCGGGAAGGCCACCTGGGTCCAGTACTGCCACCCGTTGGCGCCGAGGTTCACCGAGGCCTCCCGCCACTGCGGCTTGATGCCGTCGAGAGCGGGGAGGAACACGATCACCATCAGCGGGATCTGGAAGTAGGCGTAGACGAGGATCAGGCCGGGCAGCGCGAACAGCCAGCCCGAGCCGAAGATGTCGATCCCCAGGTGGTCCCGGAGCCAGACCGTCAGGACCCCGGAGTAGCCGATGGTGGCGATGAACGCGAAGGCGAGCATCACGCCGCCGCACTGGGCCAGCACCCCGGACAGGGAGATCACGGACCGGCGCAGCCACGAGGCCTGGCCGCCGCTGACGATGAGGTAGGCCAGCACCGCCCCGAAGACCGCGCCGATCACCGCGCTGACCGCCGAGAGCAGCACGCTGGTGCGCAGGGCCGTGAGCGCGACCGGGTCGGCCAGCGCGGTGATGTTCGCGAGCGTGAACCGGCCGTTCTCCGCGAAGGCGCCGACGACCACGGTGACCGTGGGCACCAGCAGGAACACCGTGAGGTAGAGCAGGAACGGCAGCAGGGCGAGGGACGGCGTGAGCCGGGCCAGCCGGCTCACGCCGCCGTTCCTGCCTGACGTCGTCACTTGACGGCCGCAGCCCAGTTCTTCGCGAGGTAGTCGCTCATCTTGGTGGTCTGCTCGGTCGTGGGGATGACCGGCGTCCCGGTGACCTTCGGCAGCGCGTCGTACTTCGCCTTGTCGATGGTGCCGGCCTTGACCATGGCGTCGGCCCGGATCGGCCGCGCCCCACCGGCGAGCCAGAGGTTCTGGCCCTGGTCGGAGAAGAGGAACTCCTCCCACAGCCGCGCCGCGGCCGGGTGCGGGGCGTCGGCGTTGATCGCCTGGTAGTAGAAGCCGCCGACCGGGTCCACGTTGGGCAGCAGCGCCACCTTCCACGTCTTCACGTCGTTCACGTGGGCGGCGTTGGTGTAGTCCCAGTCGATGACCACGGGGGTCTGTCCGGACTTGATCGTGGCCGAGGTGGGGTCGACCGGGACCAGGTTGCCGGCCTTCTTCATCTGGCTGAAGAAGTCGACGCCGGGCTTGATGTTGTCGGCGGAGCCGCCCTTGGCCACGGCGGCCATCAGCACGCCGCTGAAGCCGGCGCCGGACGTCGTCGGGTCACCGTTGAGGGCGACCTTGCCCTTGTACGCCGGCCCGAGCAGGTCGTCGATCGACTTGGGCGCGGGCACCTTGGCGGAGTCGTAGCCGATGGCCATGTAGCCGCCGTAGTCGTTGACCCAGGCGCCCTTCGGGTCCTTGAACTGGGCGCCGATGTCGTTGAAGTTCGCGACCTTGTACTTGGCGTACATGCTGGTGTTCGCCAGCGCCACGGCCTGGCCCAGGTCGAACACGTCGGGCGCCCGGTCGGTGCCCTTCGTCCGCTTCGCGGCGTCGATCTCGTCCTGGCTGCCGGCGTCAGGCTGCTGCGAGGTGACCTTGATGCCGTACTTGTCGCCGAAGGTCTTGATGATGTTCCCGTAGTTCGCCCAGTCCGGCGGCAGCGCGATGACGTTCAGCTTGCCCTCCTTCTTGGCCGCCTTGACCAGCGCGTCCATGCCGCCGAGGTCTGCGGCGGAGGTGGCGGTCGCGGCGTCGGCACCGGAGCCTCCCGACCCCGTGTTCTTGGCCGGCGGCGCACAGGCCGCCAGGGCCGCCACGCCGACGGCGGCGACGAGCGAGACGCGCAGGGTTCTGCTGGCCATGAAGGACCTCCACAAGAGACGACACGTGGGGTCGGAGCGCGCTTCCCCGTCCCCCGACGTCGCCCGGCGCACCCGACCTTCAGTGCGCAACGTAACCCAACTTTCCGTCACCGGTGAGTACCGCGACACGAAATTTTGCGAGCCTCTTCGATGAGCGCGAGATGTCCGGAGTGCGTCGGTTCAGTGACCCGTCCAGCCGAGCCGCCCGCGGATGCTCTCGCCGGGCGCGCCCTTGCGCTGGACGTGCACCGAGCCCATCAACGAGAAGCCGCGCAGCCGCACGACGGGGCTGTCCGCGGTGGGCGCGAACGGCACGCGTGGGCGCTGCTCGGAGTACTCCCCCATCACGCCGGTGCCCTCGACCACGACCGTCGTCGCGGCGTCCACGATCACCTTGACCTCGCCCATCACGGCGTTGGCGTTGACGACCACCTCGCGCTGCGTGAAGGACGCCTGCCGCAGGTCGAGCACGACACTGCCCATCAGGGCGAAGGCGTTGTGGGTGCCGTCGACGGTCCAGGCGCCGACCCGCTTGCACTCGCCCATGATGGCCAGCGAGGTCGCGTAGGCCGGACCCGCCGCCGGCACGGGCCGGTGCTGCTCCGGACGCGGGGCGACGGGGTGCGTCGTGCCGTGGACGGGCAGGTCGACGGTGAGCGGGACCAGCTCGCCATAGGTCTTCGCGGCGTAGGCCGCCTCCAGCCGCTGGTCGAGCTCGTCGAGGTCGATGCGCCCCTCGCCGGCCGCCCGGCGCAGCACCTCCGCGACCTGGTGCCGGTCCTCGTCCGAGATCCGCAGCCGGCTCGGGTCCGACCGGTCGAGGCCTCCCCCTTGACCGGCCCCATCACCGGCCCCGTGACCCAGGTCTCGTCCCTGTCCCTCCATGGGGGTCAGCCTAACCAGCAGGACTACCCTCGGGACGCCCCATTTCCCGCACGCCCCGAGGTGGCTTCCCGCATGAGTGCCGACGACGACTTCCGCTACTCCGACCTGCTGCCCACGGGACGGGACGAGACGCCGTACCGGCTGCTCACCACGGAGGGCGTGAGCACGTTCGAGGCCAACGGCCGGACCTTCCTCCAGGTCGACCCGTCGGCGCTGCGGCTGCTGACCGCCGAGGCGATGCACGACATCGCGCACTACCTGCGCCCCGCGCACCTCGCCCAGCTGCGCAAGATCATCGACGACCCGGAGGCCTCCGGGAACGACCGCTTCGTCGCCCTGGACCTGCTCAAGAACGTCAACATCTCCGCCGGCGGCGTGCTGCCGATGTGCCAGGACACCGGCACCGCGATCGTGATGGGCAAGAAGTCCGAGGGCGTGCTGACCGGCGCCGACGACGGCGAGTGGATCAGCCGCGGCGTGCACGACGCCTACACCAAGCTGAACCTGCGCTACTCCCAGCTCGCCCCGCTGACCATGTGGGAGGAGAAGAACACCGGCACGAACCTGCCCGCCCAGATCGAGCTGTACTCGACGCCGGGCACGAGCGACAAGCCGGAGTACAAGTTCCTCTTCATGGCCAAGGGCGGCGGCTCGGCGAACAAGTCGTTCCTCTACCAGGAGACCAAGGCCGTCCTGAACCCGAAGCGGATGCTGGAGTTCCTCGACGAGAAGATCCGCTCCCTCGGCACGGC
>DASTGV010000283.1:0-7637 GCA_035718765.1 Nocardioidaceae bacterium | reverse complement strand
GTGACAGCCACGGGCACGGTGACCACAGCACCCGAGACCTGCGGCCGCGCGCGGACCACGTCACCCTCGGGCCCGCGCACCACGACGTCGACGCCGTCGGCGAGGACGTCGTCCTCGAAACGCAGCGTCACCTGGCCGAACGGACGGTCGACGCGGGTCCCGGCGGACGGCGTGCCCGCCAGGAGCTCGGTGTGGGCCGACGCGGGAGAGGACGGGAGGAACATCGCCGCGAGCACCAGGAGCACCAGCAGGGCGACCGTGCGGGCCACCGCCCCCCAGCTCACGAGACACCTCCCCAGCGCCGAGGCGGCCAGAGCACGCTGACGACCCTGCCCCGCAGCTCGGTCACCGGGACGGGCCCGAACACCCGGGAGTCGCGGGACTCACGCCGGTTGTCCCCCATCACCAGCACGTGCCCGGCGGGCACGGACACCGGTCCGTAGTAGACGCCGTCGATGCGCCGCGGGTCCGACCAGGGCTCACGGACCTGCCGGCCGTTGCGCCAGAGCCGCCCGTCACGCAGGGCGACGCGGTCGTGGGCGACCCCGACGACACGCTTGACGAGCAGCACGCGGTGGTCGTGGACCACGACCAGGTCGCCGCGTCTCCACGCGCCGTCGGCGCGTCCCAGTGTGGTGGCCAGCACATGCTCCCCCGGGACGAGCGTGGGCGCCATGCTGCTGGTGACGATCCGCAACGGCTGCGCCGCGCCGACGTGTGCCGCGACGGCTGCGGCGAGCAGGAGCACGAGAAGCAGCCAGAGCAGGACCGAACGGGTCCGCGCCACTCCCCCGGCGGCGAGGGCCCGCGCCGTGTGGGAGGGCACGGGCCCGACACGCCCGCGGCGCACGTCGACGGTCATCCGAGGGAGACCGCGGCCGCGGCCTTGATGGGGTCGAACTCGAGAACGTGCTCGGGGTCCCCGACGCTGAACTGCATCATCATGTCGTGGTCCTCGTGGACCAGGTTGTGGCAGTGCATCATGTAGCGGCCCCGCGGCTCGGGCCATCCGGGACCGGCGGCCGGTCCGGCGAACCGCATCGCCACGCGCACCGTCTCGTTCTCGCCCACGTAGACGACGTCCTTGCCGCCCTTCTCGTGCGGCAGGACGTTCGCCGCGCTGCCGTTGCGGGAGAGCACCTGGAAGTCGACGAGGTGGATGTGCACCGGGTGGAACCAGCCGCCCGAGGTGTTGGTCAGCTCCCAGATCTCCACGGCGTTCCGGTCCGGCTCCGCCATGCAGTGGGTGTACTCGCTCTCGATGACGTTCTCCCACGTCTCACCGTTGATGGTCCAGTGACCGTTCGTGCGGATGAACTGGAACTTGCGGACCGGCACCCCCTGGGCGAGCAGGCTGCTCTCGCTCCAGGTCATGCACTCGGGGGACTCCACGAGCTCCTGCCACCCCGATGGCACCGCGTTGCCGGCCAGCGTGGTGGGGTCCGTCCGGGCCACCCGGAACTGCATGACCTGCTTGACCGTGTCGTAGTTGATGTTGTTGGGCGGGAGCAGGTTCTTGAGCGTCAGCAGCGCCCCGCGGTAGTTGGCGAAGTCGACGACGACCTCGTAGCGCTCGGCCATCCCGTGCCGGAAGTCGGTCACGGTCATGGGCCGGGGCATCAGGCCGGCGTCGGTGCCGATGACGGTCACCGGCACCGGCGCCCGGCCGTCGTGCAGCTGCCACTTGTAGGACCGGGAGACCGAGGCGTTGAGGATGCGGAAGCGGTACTTGCGCGGCTCGACGTCCATGACCGGCCACGGGACGCCGTTGACGAGCACCACGTCGCCGTAGATCCCCGACTCGGAGTTGTCGTCGTAGATCAGGCTGCCGTCGGTCGCGAACATCGCGTCCTTGACGATCACCGGCACGTCGTACGGCGCGCTCGCGGAGCCGGGCGCCCCCGTCGGGATGCCGAGACCGGCCTCGGCCTGGTCGTGCAGGATGTACATCCCGGCCAGGCCGTTGTAGGCGTTCTGCGACGTGTGGTGCACGCCGTGGTCGTGGTACCAGAGCGTCCGCGCGTCCTGGCAGTTCGGGTAGAAGTAGGTCTTGACCTGCCCCGGGTAGGTGATGTCCGAGGCGTAGCCGTCGTACTGCGGGAGCGACGCCGAGCCGTGCAGGTGCGTCGAGGTCGAGCGCTGCCACGGGTCGCTGGTGTACGACGAGGGCGCTGCGACGTTCTGGTACGGCGCGGCCGGCGGCTGCTGCAGCAGGTTGGTCTGTCGCACGGTGACGGGCGTGCCGCGGTTCACTCGCAGCGTCGGGCCCGGGACCAGGCCGTTGTAGCCGAAGACCGGCGTCTTGTAGCCCGGCATGATGTCGGCGACGCCGAACCGCTGCACGATGTCGTAGCGCGGGTAGCTGCGCGTCATCCCGTCGGGACAGGGCATCGACAGGCTCCCCGAGCTGCCCAGCGTCGGCGGCGTGACGAACGGAAGCGTGAACGGCTTGGGCATGGCGCTGGTCGCCATGCGCTTGGCCGACCCAGACGTGAACGCCACCCTCTCCAGGGGAAGCGTCATCGCCGCGCCCCCCGCGACGGCGATCTTGAGCAGGTCGCGGCGACTCAGGCTCATGGTGGTCCTCCTCGATGTCGACCCCGCCGGCACCGACACCGGCCGGGAAGCGCGACCCCCCGGCGCGCTACGGAGACGGTGGAGCACCAGGGTTGGGCTGACCTTGGGCCTGCTCGGAGGTCAGCCCAAGGTCAGCCCAAGGTCGGTCCCGGATGGTTGCGGGACCGTCCGCGCGAGCGGCCGTCGCCGGTGGGCGGACGGTGCCCGATATGGGGTCGGGCTGCGCCGACGTGGGGGTCGACATGGGGTGGGAAGAGCTGGGTCGCGCGCGGCCCGGGACGAGTGGGGGGCGGGTCGCGGTGCTGGCGACCCTGGTCGCGGTCGCGGGCAGTCTCTGGGTCGACCTGCTCCGGGCGCACGACGCCACGACGGGTGCCGTGCCGGCCGGCGTGCCGGCTTCGCTGCCGGACCTGCTCGGCGCCGTCTCCCGTGTCCTGGTCACGCTGCCCGCGACGCTGCTGGCGCTCAGGACCGCCGTGGCAGTGGGACGCCGCCTGTCGGCGGACCCCGCCTTACAGGTCGCGGTCCTCACCCTGCTCGGTGCCTGCGGCACAGGAGCCGGCACGATCGCCGCCGGGCTCCTCGTGCCACCCGTCGCCGGCAGCCCCGCCGTGGGTCCCGGATCGGTGCTCGAGATGCTGTCGGTGCTGCCGATCGTCCTCCTGCTGACCGTGGTGGTGCTGGGTGCCCGGGTGTCGTCGCGCGCCGCCCGTCGAAGGCGCGACGCGCGTCGGGTCGCCACTGCCGCTGTCGTGGCCGTGCTCATGGGCGGTGTGCCCGCCCTGACGACCTCCGCCGGGGCGACGACCCCGACCGTGGCCGCGCCGGGTGACGTGTGCGCGAGCGCGGTGCGCACGGTCCGCTACGACGTCGTCGCCATGAAGCTGGACATCCCGCTCAACGGCTGGGGGGACCATGTCCCGGACGGCGTCGTCTTCGCGCTGGCGAACGGCGACGCCTCCCCCAACGCCGACGACCTGCGCGCCGAGCCGGGGCGGGTCACACCGCTGGTGATGCGGGCCGCCGTCGGCGACTGCCTGAAGGTGACCCTGACCAACCGGCTGGACGCACGCCGGGTGGGCATGCACGTCGACGGCGTGATGAAGGACGTGTCCAGTGACGGTGCCCGGATCGGCCGCAACGAGGACTCCACCGTGGCCCCCGGCGGCACCCGCACGTACACGTGGTTCGCGCAGCGGGCCGGGCAGTTCGCCGTCAACGACTACGGCTCCGGCACCGGCTTCGGGATGACCGAGCCGAGCACCGACACCACCAGCCACGGGCTGTACGGCGGTCTGGTGGTGCTGCCCGCGGGCTTCCGCTGGACCGACCCGGTGACCGGGCGCGACCTGCTCGTGCGGGACCCCGACGGCTCCTCCCACGCCGTCGGTGCGCCGGTCTACGCGGACGCCCACGGTCCGGGTGTCGGCGACGACTTCCGGGACGTGGCGCTGATGCTGATGGACGAGCCCGAGGGCATCGTCGACCGCACCGGCCACCTGCCGGTCTCCCCGACCACGGGGCTCCCCGACTCGTCGTTCGGCTTCAACTACCGGACCGAGCCGCTGCGCAACCGGGTGCGCGCGGTGCTCGACCACGAGGACGGCCGCAGGGTGACCCTGCCCAACGGCACGGTCATCCTGCCCGGCGACCACTTCTGCGACGGCTGGACCTCCGACCAGACCGCCGAGCGCAACCGGGCCCGGCTCGCGAAGGACCACGGCGTGTCCTCCTGCCTGGGCGAGGAGGACCACCTGCAGTCGTGGGTGTTCGGCGACCCGGGCAAGCTCACCAAGACGGTCGACGAGGTCGACGTGCTCAACCTGGACGGCGCCGCCGGCGGCACGTTCACGCTGTCGGTCACCGACCCGACCCTGCCGGGCGAGCTGACCGGCGACGGCACCGGCGCCGACGCGAAGGTCGACACCTCGGTGCCGCACTTCCCGGGCGAGCAGACCCGCACCCGTCCGATCCCGTACGGCGCCGGGGCCGCCGAGGTGCAGCGTGCGCTGCTGGATCTCGACGTGCTGCCGATGGCGGACCTGGTCAGCGGCGACATCACCGTCTCGGGCGGGCCGGACCGCTACGTGCTGGCGTTCGGACAGCACTTCGCCGGCCGCGACGTCGAGGTCACGGCCGACGCCGGCGGGCTCACCCCGCCGGTCGACGCGACGGGCACCACGCCCACCGCGACGGTCGACGACGACCCGGCCGACGGCGGTCGCCCCGGTCGCATCGTCGTCCTGAGCGACGCGCTGCTGCCGCACGCCTACCGAGGAGATCCGGTGCACGTGCGCCTGATCCACCCGGGCGTGAAGGAGACGCACCCCTTCCACCAGCACACCAACCGCTGGCGGCAGGAGTCCGAGGACCCGGGGTCGACCCGCCTGGACGTGCAGTCCATCGGGCCCGGCCAGACCATGGACCTCGTCTACGAGGGCGGCGCCGGCGAGGCGATCGCCTCGGACCCGGAGAACCTCGCGGCCGGTCCCGCCTCGATGGACGCCTGGGTGCGCGCCGGCCGACCGGACCTGGCCGCCCTGGCGGTCCAGCACTCGAGCAACGGCGACCAGATCTTCCACTGCCACCTCTACCCGCACTTCGCGCAGGGCTTCTGGGGGGCGTTGCGCGTCTTCGACCGGCAGCGCCCTCTGGACCCGACGCTCTGGCCCGACCACACACCGTCGACCTACGCGGACGGCACGCCGCTCCAGCCGCTGGCGCTGCTGCCCGACTTCGACCTGCGCGCCACCGCACCGGACGGTCACCAGGTGTCGCTGACCCCCTTGCCCGACGAGGCACATCCCGGCTACCCGCTGATGGTCAAGGGCGAGTACCTCCAGCGCGCCTACCGCGCCCCCGGCGCCGTCGTCGGCGACCGGTACGGCGCGGTCGAGCTGAACTGGCGGCGCCCCGGCGACACGGTGCGGGACGTGGACAGCGACGCGACCACGGACCTGGAGCGGGCGGCCATGCTGACCCGCCGTGGCGCGGACGGCCGGCCGCACGCCGTACCGGGATCGTTCATCCACGACCCGTGCCCTCCGGGTGTCCCGCTGCGGGAGTACCACCCGACCGCGATCGACGCGCGCATCGTGCTCAACAAGGCCGGCTGGAGCGACCCCGGCGGCAAGATGTACGTCGAAGCACCCCCGTCCGACCCGAAGGACCCGACCTCGGCGCTCGAGACGGCCGCCCGCATCCGCGACCGGATCCAGTCGGGGAAGGTCCAGCCGGAGCCGTACAACATGCGGGCCCGGCTCGGCGAGTGCGTGAACATGCGGGTCACGAACGCCACCAACCTGGACAACGACCGGACGGTGCCGCTCGACGTGCACGACGGTGACCTGAGGAACGGCCAGGTCGTCGGGGGCACCGCCTTCCACCTGCCGACGCTGATGAGCGAGCTGAGCACGCACGTGCACCTCGTCCGCTTCGACGAGCTCGCCACCGACGGCACCTCGGTCGGCTGGAACTACGTGCAGGCACCGATGGTCGGCCAGACCTACAACTACCGCTGGTTCGTCGACGTGGCCCTGCGCACGGTCTACTTCCACGACCACCAGAACCCGAACACCCACCAGCAGCACGGCCTCTGGGCGGCGATGAACGTGGAGCCCGGCGGCTCGCAGTGGACCGACCCGCGCACCGGCTCCTGGCTGGCGCCCGGCTACTGCGACGGGCTCGGCCTGCCCACCCCGGCGGTCCGGCCGGACGCCAGCGACCCGGCCTGTTACGGCGTGGGCTCGGTGGCCGACGTGCGGGTACCGGACCCGGGCGCCACCTCCGGCTACGCGGCGAGCTTCCGCGAGTTCACCGTGAACTACGCCGACTTCGTGCCGATGGTCGACGCCGCGGGCCGGCCGATCAACCCGCCGACCCGCTCCGACGACTACGCCACCGACCAGGGCGGCATGACGATCAACTACCGCAACGAGCCGTTCCCGACCCGGGTCAGCTCCGCCAGCACCGGACTCAAGCGGGAGCCGGCCTACGTGTTCAGCTCCGCGGTGCACGGCGACCCGTCCACGCCGCTGTTCCGTGCCTACCCCGGGGACCCGGTGGTGTTCCGGCTGATCGGTGGCGCGCACGAGGAGGGCCACAACTTCACCCTCTCCGGCCACCGGTGGCTGCACGAGCCCGACGACCCGTCGTCCAACCTCGCGGACTCCCAGTTCGTGATGATCTCGGAGTTCTTCAACTTCGAGGTGAGCGGCGCCCGCCTGGTCAAGAAGGGCACCAAGAAGGACGCCGTCGAGAAGGCGCGCGAGGCCGGCGAGACCGAGGCCGGCAGCACGCTGGTCGTCCCTGGTGGCGCGGGTGCCCCGGGTGACTACCTCTACGGCTCGATGCCGCTGAACGACCTCTGGAACGGGATGTGGGGCATCTTCCGGGTGCCCGCCAAGCGCGTCGCCGACCTGCAGCCGTTGCCGACCAACACGGCGCCCGCCACCGGCAAGCCCGGCGAGGAGTGGCCGGCGCTGCGTCCCGGTGCCGTCCCGAGCGCTCCGAAGAGCGCCCCGTCGCCGTGCCCCAAGGGCGCGACCGCGCGCGCGTACAGGCTGAGCATCGTCCAGCAGGACGTGGTCTACGACCGGGCCGGTGACCACGACCCCAAGGGCGTCGTCTACGTGCTCGACAGCGACCTCGACACAACCGGACGCCCCAAGGCGGGCACCGCGACCAAGCCGCTGTTCCTGCGTGCGAACGAGGGCGACTGCCTGACCCTGACCCTGACCAACCGGTTGCCCAAGGACGGCGTCGCGCTCGGCGACGGCGACCCGCTGAACCCGGTCGAGCGGATCGGGGACTCCGGCACGGCGTCGGTGTCGAACCTGGTCGGCAACGCCGCGACCTCGGTCGTGCCGAGCTGGCCGGCCGGGTCGCGGGCCTCGATCCACCCCAGCGGGCTGGTGCGCTCCTACGCGGCAACCGCCGACGGCGCCTCGGTCGGCTACAACTACGACACGACCGTGGCGCCGGGGAGCTCGATCACCTCGACGTGGTACCTCGACTCGCGCGCCATCGGGGTGGTCAACCTGGCGGACTTCGGCAACCTG
>DASTGV010000282.1:0-6536 GCA_035718765.1 Nocardioidaceae bacterium | reverse complement strand
GGGCGCGAGGGAGACGGGCAGGCCGAGCAGCCCGGCCCCGTGTCGGCGGGCGCACGCGCGGAGCGTGGTCCCGACGACCGCCGCGGCCTCCTCGGTGACCCCGGCGTAGGGGGTGACGCGCAGGTTCACGCCGATCAGCGGCTCCGGGCGCGGCCGGGTCGGGTCGACCAGCTCGACCGCGTCGTCGCCGGTCACCGTGAGCACACGTGGCGGCACGCCGAGCGAGCGCGCCAGCGGCTCCCCGGTGGCGCCGCCGCGCAGGCCGAGCACGTCCAGCCGGGGCAGCACCTTCCTCGCCTGCCGGCGGGTCGGCCGGTGGGTGAGCGGGCCGAGCCCCTGCCCGAACATGGCGGTGGGCTTCCCGCTGCGCTGCGCGGCGGCCAGCAGCGAGAGCACCCCGGCTCCGTGCCACCACCACGTGTCGGCCAGGTAGCCGCCGCCGCTCGCGACCACCACGTCGGCCCAGGCGAGGCCCTCCCGCCAGCTGCGCGGGGGCCGGTCCGCCGCCCCGGCGCGGCCGGGCCGGACGACGTACGGGCCGAGGATCTTCCAGGCCTGGGCGGAGGCGAGGTGGACCCGCCGCAGGGTCCGCATGCGCGGAAGCTGCCACCGCGTCAGCCGGACGGGGACCGCGTCCGGGCAGAGGTCGGCGAGCCGGCCCGGGTCGTGGCAGAGCACGGCCACCTCGGCGTCCGGCCAGATCCGGGTCAGCCGGCGGACGCAGGCCTCGAGCATCGCCACGTCACCGATGTTGAGCAGGTCGTAGCCGGACTGGTCGACGAGGATCCGCGGTGGTGCGGTCCCCCGCGCCGCGGTCGGTACGGCGATGCGGGGTGCCGCGCGTCCCACGGCGAACCCGGCCACCGTGCTGAGCAGCCCGACCGCGATGGCGGCGCTGCGCACCACGCCGCCCGGGTCCCCGTGCACGGCCTCGGCCAGCCCGGCCAGGACGCCCCGGGGCAGCACCCTGGCCGCGTAGGACCGCTCCGTCCGGGTCGCGGGACCGGTGCCGTCGAGCGTGCACAGGTCGGCCTTGCCGCGCCCCTCGCGGTAGCAGCGGCGGACGAAGAACCCGACCGTCGAGCGGGACTCCGGGACCTTGTGGCCGGCGACCGCCTCCGGGTCGAACACCCACCGGCCGTCCGGTCGCGCCCGCGCCACCCGGAGGCAGAGGTCGGTGTCCTCGGAGCTCACCCGCGCCCCGATCCTCCCGAACCCGTCCCGGAAGCCGCCGACCTGCTCCAGCACGTCCCGGCGCACCGCCATGCTCCCGGTCCACACGTTGCGCACCGCCGTCACCGTCGTGGGCATCCCGAGGTAGGACCCGCCGACCACCCAGTCGAACTGGCGGGGGAACCACGCCGGACGGCGGCCGGCCCACAGGGGGTCCAGCCGGCCGCCCACGCCCAGCACCGACGGGTCGTCGAGGTGCCCGACGAGCCGCTCGAGCCACTCGGGTGACGCCACGGCGTCGTCGTCGAGGAAGGCCAGGACCTCGCCACGGGACGTCGCGAGGCCGGTGTTCCGGGCGCCGGACGCGCCCGGGACGCCGGTGCTCGCGACCACCCGCACCCCCGTGCCGGTGAGCCCGGCCCGGGCGCGGGTGAGCAGCCCCGGGTTGTGGTCGACGACGACGAGCACCTCGCACGGAGGGTGGGTCTGGCGGCGCACCGACTCGACGGCCTCCACGAGGTCGTCCCAGCGCTCGTCCGCGAACGCTGCGACCACCACCGAGACCGCAGGCCGGACGGCCACGGTCAGCGCCCTTCCGGCAGGCTCAGCGACCTGTCCAGGACGGCCGGCAGGGCACGGTCCAGCTCGTCCTGCTCCATCCGGCAGCGCTCGCGGAAGATCGTCCTCACGATGCGGAGCCCGTCCGGGACCGCCCGGAGCTTGCTGACGCCGAACAGCCGCCGGTGCTCGAAGCTGGGCACCTCGGCGATCCGCAGGCCCGCGCCCGAGACCCGCCCCGCGAGCAGCGTCTCGAACTCGAACCCGTCACCCCACACGGGTCCGTCCTCGCCGCCGGCCCCCGGTGCCGCGTCGAGCTCGAGCGCCGCCAGGTGGTCCGTCCACAGCGCGTTGAACCCGTAGCACAGGTCCGTGAACCGGGTCCCGAACGCGGCGTTGAACAGCCCGATGAGGACGCGGTTGCCCGTTCGTCGTACCCACGTCAGGTCGGCGCTGCCGCCGCCGGCGGTGAACCGGGTGCCCTTGGCGAAGTCCGCCCCCGCCAGGAGCGCCGCCACGAACCGGGGGATCTCGGCGGGGTCGTTGGAGCCGTCCGCGTCCATCGTCACGACGATGTCGCCCCGCGCGACGGTGAGACCGCAGGTGAGCGCGTTCCCCTTGCCCCGGCGGTTCTGGTGCACCACCCGGACGTCGGGGCGCAGGCGCCGGGCGACCTCCATCGTGCCGTCCACCGACTCCCCGTCGACGACCAGCACCTCGAAGACGTCCGGCGGCAGGGCGGCCAGGACGTGCGGCAGGTTGCGCGCTTCGTTCAGCGCGGGAATGACCACACTGACGCGTGGTGTCCTGAGGCTGGTCTCGTGTGACGTGACCAAGGGGCTCACCCCCCAGGTGTCGGCTCCCCCGTGCGTATGACGTACTCGATGTCGGCCACATGCTTCCACGCGGTCCAGCCGTCCGACAGCACGCGAATCCTGGTAAAGCCCCCCCTGCGAGGAATGTCCCGCGAAAGATGCCTCAGGTGGGTCATCCCCCGGCGAACGGGGGGAGCATCTCCACCGTCTGCCCGGGCCAGACCGATACGTCCTCCGGCGCTCTTGACCCGACCGGGCGGTCCCCGACCAGCACCGAGCAGACGGCGAGCACGTCGGCGAGCCGCGAGCGCGCGCCGTGCCGGGCCCGCACCGCCGCCAGCACGTCCGCGAGGGTGGCGCCCTCCCCGACCGGCACCGTCTCCGCCTCGACGCCGGCGGCCGCCCGCGCCGCGGCCCAGTAGCGGACCGTGACGTCGCCCACGGCTGAGACGGTTCCGTCGGCGGGGTCGGTCATGTTCGGTATCCTTCCTTATCGCGCAAGACGGGGCCGCGCCCCGGCGCGACACCCCAGCGGCTCAACGGCGAGTCGGCCAGCCCCCCGCGACCGGGAGGTGCCATGAGCACCCTGCTGCTGCTGACGAGTACGACGCAGCCTTCGGCCGACGTGCTTCCTGCCCTCGCCCTGCTGCCGCACCACGTCAAGATCCTGCCCGCCGAGGGCAGCGCCCTGCTGGACGCGCCGGACGTGGACCTCGTGCTCGTCGACGGGCGCAAGGAGCTGGCGCACGCCCGTGACCTCTGCCGGCTGATCCGCACGACCGGCTCGGACGCCCCGGTGCTGCTGATCGTCACCGAGGGCGGGCTGTCCGTGGTCGCGGCCGACTGGGGCATGGACGACGTGCTGCTGTCGGTCTGCGGGCCGGCCGAGCTCGAGGCCCGGCTGCGGCTGGCGGTCGGGCGGCTCGCCGCGCAGCGGGACGCCGACGACCCGGAGGCGCACGTCATCCGGTCCGGCGAGGTGACGGTCGACGACTCGACGTACACGGCGAAGCTCGGGGGGCGTCCGCTCGACCTCACGTTCAAGGAGTTCGAGCTGCTGAAGTACCTCGTGCAGCACCCCGGCCGGGTGTTCACGCGCGAGCAGCTGCTGCAGGAGGTCTGGGGCTACGACTACTTCGGGGGCACCCGGACGGTCGACGTGCACGTGCGCCGGCTGCGCGCGAAGCTCGGCCCCGAGAACGAGACCCTCATCGGGACCGTGCGCAACGTGGGCTACCGCTTCGTGCTGCCGCCCAAGGACAGCGACCGGGAGCGCGAGAACGTCTGACGGCTAGGCCGTCTGCACCGCCGGGGGCGTCGCGACCTCGGCGTCGGGTACGGCGCGCTGCCCGGGGACCGTCGCGACCTGCCCTGTGACCTGCCCGGTGACCGGCGTGCGCACGGGGATCGCCAGGATCGGCGGCGGGGCGGGCTTGCGGGAGGCGCGCAGCACGTCGCGCGGCAGGGTGTCCTCGAGGTGGGCCAGCCACAGCAGCAGGGCGAGGCTCAGCAACGGCGACAGCGCCACCCCGACGATCACTAGTACCACCTGCACCACAGGCCCCTCTCGTCACGGCGAGAATAGGGTGGCTCCGTGACCTCCGCCAGCAGCGTGACGCGCGTCGAGCCCGGAACTTTCCGCTGGGCCGGGGGCGGCGCGGCCGACGTGGTGCGGTCGGTGCTGTCCGCGGCCGCGGCGTCCGACGGGCTCGACCCGCTCGACGAGGCGGCGCTGCTGCGGCTCCGGCACCGCGGCCTGGAGGAGTCGGCGCTGTGGGTGGCCGGGTCCGAGGGCTTCGCGTGGCTGCGCGACGGTGCGCTCGACCTGGTGGTGGCACCCTCCTCGCGGGGCCGGGGCCTGGGCGGCCTGCTCGCCGCGGCGGCCGTCCCGCCGAGCGGCCGCCTCACCGCCTGGTCGCACGGCAACCACCCCGCGGCCGCCGCGCTCGCCCCGCGGTTCGGGCTGCGCCGGGTGCGGGACCTGGGGGTGATGCGGCGGCCGCTGTCCGACCTGCCGCCGCCGGCCGACCCGCGGACCGATCCCTCGGTCGACGTACGCGCGTTCCGGGTGGGTGCGGACGAGGACGCCTTCCTGGCGGTCAACGCCGCGGCCTTCGCCCACCACCCCGAGCAGGGCGGGATGACCCGCGCGGACCTCGACGCCCGGATCGCCGAGCCGTGGTTCGACCCGGAGGGGTTCTTCCTGGCCTGGCGCGGCGACGAGCTGCTCGGCTACCACTGGACCAAGGTGCACACGGAGCCCGCCGGGGACTTCGGGGAGGTGTACGTCGTGGGCATCGCGCCGACCGCGCAGGGCGAGGGCCTCGGCCGGCTGCTGACCCTGACCGGGCTGCACCACCTCGCGGGGCGCGGGCTCGCGCAGGTGATCCTGTACGTCGAGTCGGACAACGCCCCGGCGGTCGCGGTCTACGAGCGGCTCGGGTTCACGCACGCGGCCGCGGACACGCACGTGATGTACGCCCGCGACTGAGCGCGGGACCTCAGCCGACGGGGTTGATCGCGGCCTTGAGCTTGGCGGCGATCTCGGCGACGGCGGCCCGGCTGGAGCGGCCCACGCCCACGATGTTGAAGAAGCCGTGGATGAACCCCGGGTAGCGCTGCAGCTCCACCGGCACCCCGGCGCCGGCCAGGGTGCGCGCGTAGGCCTCGCCCTCGTCCCGGAGCGGGTCGAAGCCGGCGGTGACGACGAGCGCGCGCGCGAGCCCCTCGGGGAGCTTCTCGGTGAGCTGCACCGAGACCTCGGGGTCGGCCCGGTCGCCGTCCGGTCCCAGGTAGGACTCGACCGCGAGGTCCATGAACGCCTGGTCGAGGTAGAAGTCCCGCGCGAACAGCCGGCGGCTCCGGCTCACCTCGACGTGGTCGGTGACCGGGTAGACGAGCAGCTGGAACGCGCACGGCACGCCGGCGTTGGCCGCGCGGATCGCGACCACGGCGGAGAGGTACCCGCCGGCCGAGTCACCGCCGACGGCCACCCGGTCCGGGTCGACCGCCAGCTCCTCGGCGTGCTCGACCGCCCACTGGTAGCCGGCCCAGCAGTCGTCGACGGCCGCCGGGTAGCGGTGCTCGGGCGCGAGCCGGTAGTCGAGCGCGAGCACCCGGACCCCGGCCCGCTCGGCCAGCAGCCGGCACGGTGCGTCGTGGGTGTCCAGGTCGCCGTAGACCATCCCGCCGCCGTGCAGGAAGACGAGCAGGCCGCTGGTGGTGCCGTCCACGACCGCGGCCGGCGTGTAGAGCCTTGCCCGCACCGGTCCGGCCGGCGTGGGGACCTCCAGGTCCTCGGTCCGCCCGACCGGCGCGCGGCCGCCGACCATCGCGGTCTGGCGTCGCATCGCCTCCCGCCCCTGCGGGATCGGCAGCGACGCGATCGGCGGCTCCTTGGCCAGCTTCTCCAGCCGCAGCATCCACTGGGTCTGCGGGTCGAGCACCTGCCCGTCGAGGATCAGTCGCCGCCCCGCGAGCCGTCGTACGACGGACGGGGGAAGCCCCATCGCGGCCTGGAACGCCACCGTCTCCAGCCGGGAGGTCCAACGCGTCATCGCAGCAACGTACCGGGGGCCGGACCGATCGCTACCCCGTGTTCACCAGGTGGTGCCACGATGGACGCCATGACAGTCGAATCCGCCTCCGGCACCCCGCTCGCCACCCACGTCGGTGGTCCCGCGCAGGACGGTCCCACCGACCTGCGCGCGGTGCCGTCGGAGCCGTTCGACATCGAGCCGCCCTACGACGCCGCGGCCTCCTCCGACCTGCAGGGCGACCGGTTCCTGGACCGCGAGCTGTCCTGGCTGCGGTTCAACACCCGGGTGCTCGAGCTGGCCGAGGACCCGGCGCTGCCGCTGCTGGAGCGGGTGCGCTTCCTGGCCATCTTCGCCTCGAACCTCGACGAGTTCTTCATGGTCCGGGTGGCCGGCCTCAAGCGCCGGATCGCCGCGGGCGTCGCGGTCCCGGCGGCGTCGGGACTGCTGCCGC
>DASTGV010000281.1:0-7097 GCA_035718765.1 Nocardioidaceae bacterium | reverse complement strand
CTCAGACGTCCGCGTCGTCGCGCAGGACCGTGGTCTCCAGGGTCTCGGTCAGGCTCTCCACGGCGGCGTCGATCGCGGCCTCCGGGAGCCAGGACGCCATCTGCGTGCGCTGGTAGGGCTCGAGGAGGCTGTCGATCCCCTCCTCGCGCACCCGGTCGACGTACTGCTGCTGCACGGTCGCGTGCAGGGTGACCCAGCAGTCGCCGTGGAACGACATGTCGGCACGCGTCAGCTCCACGCGGGGCTGACGGGCCCGGATGGGATTGCGGCAGGATGCGCAACGTGTGTGCTCCACAGACGTGGCCTTTCCGGTGCCCCGACGGCCTCCGGTCGGCGGCTCCCCTCGCCACCGGAGTGTCACGGCTCTCCACACCTGTGAGCTCTGCGGCCCCCCGGAGGTTCTCCGGCGCGGCGCTCACCTGACGTGCACAGTCTAGGGCTCGTTACCACTGCGGGGCTGCCACCCGAACGGACAAACTTCTCATGGCCCGCCCGGGCCACCGGCCCCGCGGCGAGCGACGCATGTCACGCCCGGGAGCGGGCACGGTTCCCGGCGGGGCCCGACGAGGAGGATGCATGACCGAGATCTGGCGAGACCGTCCACCGTTCCGCGCCGACCACGTCGGCAGCCTGCTGCGACCGAAGCCGCTGCTCGAGGCGCGCGCCCGGCATGCCGCCGGGGAGATCGACGACGACGCCCTGCGGGAGCAGGAGGACCTGGCCGTCGCGGAGGTGGTGGCCCTCCAGCGCGACGCCGGCCTGCAGACCGCGACGGACGGCGAGATGCGCCGCACGTCGTGGCACATGGACTTCATCTACCAGCTCGAGGGGGTCGACCGCACCGACGAGAAGCTGCAGGTGCACTTCCACAACGCAGAGGGCGACCTGGACTTCGAGTCGGCCGCGCTGCGGGTGCACGACCGGGTGCGGCTGGGCGACACGATCTTCGGCGACGCGTTCGCCTTCCTCCGGGAGACGGTGCGGCAGAGCGCGCCGGGGCTCACCCCGAAGCTGACCATCCCGTCGCCGAGCATGGTGCACTACCGCGGAGGCCGCGCCGCCATCGACGAGAGCGTCTACCCCGACCTCGGCCCGTTCTGGGAGGACCTGTCGGCGGCGTACGCCGAGGAGGTGCGCCGGGTGGTGGACCTCGGCTGCACCTACCTGCAGCTCGACGACACCTCGCTGGCCTACCTCAACGACCCGAAGCAGCGCGAGATCGTGACGGCCCAGGGCTCGGACGCCGAGCACCAGCACGAGCAGTACATCCGCACCATCAACGCGGCCGTCGCCGACCGGCCGGAGGGGCTGCACGTGACCACGCACATGTGCCGCGGCAACTACCGGTCCTCGTGGGCCGCGGAGGGCGGCTACGACTTCGTGGCCGAGGCGCTGTTCTCCGAGCTCGCGGTGGACGGCTTCTTCCTGGAGTACGACGACGAGCGCTCGGGCGGCTTCGAGCCGCTGCGGTTCGTCCCGCCCGGCAAGCAGGTCGTGCTCGGACTGGTCACCACCAAGAGCGGGAGGCTCGAGGACAAGGACGACCTGAAGCGCCGCATCGACGAGGCGTCCCGTTTCGTGCCCCTGGACCAGCTCTGCCTGTCCCCGCAGTGCGGCTTCTCCTCGACCGTCGAGGGGAACACCCTCACCCTCGACGAGGAGCTCGCCAAGCTGCGGCTGGTCGTGGAGGTCGCCGAGGACGTCTGGGGCTGACCACAACACGTCCCGTCACCGGGGCCGAAGGTCCCTTGCTCCCGCCGCGCCCCCGCACGATCGTGGAAGCACAGCGTCTCGGGCCCGAGGCAGAGGAGCGACACCATGGCTGGATCGATGCGGGGGCGGACGACGGGAGACCTGGTGGTCGGCGGTCTCATCGTCCTGCTGGGACTGGTGATCCTGGGACACACGGCTACTGCGACCACGCTGTCGATCCTGTTCGTCGGCTGGGTCATGCTCATCATCGGGCTGGTGTCCCTGGTGGCGACGCTGTTCCGGATCGGCAAGGAGGGCTTCTGGACCGGCGCGGTCGGCGGCGGCCTGATGACCGTCCTCGGCCTCGTGTTCCTGCGGCACACGAGCGCCGCGGCCGTGACCCTGACCCTGGTGGCCGGGTCGCTGTTCCTCATCTCCGGGCTGGCCCGGCTGGTGCTGGCCGTCCACGTCCCCGAGGCGCGGGTACCCCTCATCCTCACCGGAGTGGTGGCCACGCTGCTCGGCCTGGTGGTCGTGTTCAACCTGTTCACGGCGTCCCTGACGCTGCTCGGCCTGCTCCTCGGCTTCGAGATCCTCTGCGAGGGGATCGCGATCATGCTGGTGGGCCGCGAGGGTCTGGTCCGGCACTCCGTCGGCGGACCGGTCGTCCAGCCCTAGCCACCCTGAGTCCTGACGGCGGTCGGCCGGGCGTCGGCCGCCGTCAGCCTGTGGCCGCGGTCAGCCGCCCAGGGTCCGGAAGAAGCCGTCGGGGGCGATGACGTCCTCGGGGCCGAGGTCGTGGACCGAGGAGTGGTTGAGCCCGAGCAGGGCCGAGTCGATGCCGCCGCGCAGGATGTCCAGGACGTTCTCGACCCCGGCCTGGCCGTTGGCGGCCAGGCCCCACAGGTAGGCCCGGCCGATCATCACCGCGCGGGCCCCCAGGGCGAGGGCCTTGACCACGTCGGAGCCGCGGCGGATGCCGCCGTCGAGCAGGACCTCGACGTCTTTGCCAACCGCCTCCGCGACCGCCGGGAGCACCCGGATCGGGGCGGGCGTGCCGTCGATGTTGTTGCCGCCGTGGTTGGACACCGAGATCGCGGTGACGCCGACGTCCACCGCCCGGCGGGCGTCGTCGACCCGGCAGACGCCCTTGAGCATGAACGGTCCGCCCCAGGCCTCACGCATCCAGGCGACGTCCTCCCAGGAGGGCGGGTCGGTCTGCATCCACGTGCCGTACGCACCGAAGAACGTCGGGGCCGGCGTCGCGCCCTCCGCGAGGTTCGGGGTGGTGAGGTCCGGCGGCCCGCCGGCCCGGGCGAAGTCCAGCAGCCACCGCGGCCGCCGCAGCCCCTCGGGGGCGAGCTTCAGCATCGTCTTGAGGTCCATCCGCTCGGGGATGGCCGGGCTGCCCCAGTCGCGGCCGTGCGAGAACGACCAGTCGAGCGTCGCGATCAGCCCGACCGCCCCGGCGGACCGGGCCCGCTCCATCCGGGCCCGCATGTCGTCCTTGGAGCCCATCCAGTACATCTGGAAGAACGTCTGCGGGTTCGCCGCCACCACGTCCTCGATCGGCTTGCTGGCGAACGAGGACAGGCCCATCGCCGTGCCCCGGGCCGCGGTCGCCCGCGCCACCGCGACCTCGCCGTCGGGGTGCACCGCCTGCACGCCGGTGGGCGAGACGACGACCGGCAGCGAGATGTCCTGCCCCATCACGGTGGTCGCCTGGTCGCGCTTGGCCGAGGCCCCCGCGACGTGCGGCGCGAGGCCGAGCTGGGCGAACGACGCGGTGTTGTCGGCGTACGACGTGCCCGCCTCCGACCCGGCCAGCAGCGCGCCGTACACGGACGGGGGAAGCCGCTTCCTCGCGCGGCGCTGCGCCTCGGCGACGGTCTCGAACCAGGTGCTCTTGCTCATGAGGTGCCTCTCCTGACGGGGAATCCACGGAACGCGGGGACGAGGGCGCGGGGGCTGCGCGCCCGGACGGCGCCGGCCCACAGACCGGTGCCGTAGGCGACGTCGTCGAGCCGGCGGGCCACGGCGAACCGCACCGGGTCGAGGTCCGGTCGCTTGCGCCGGAAGTCCAGCAGGGCGTCCCCGACGGCCGCGACCGCCAGGGCCCGGCGGGCCCGCGGGGAGCGGGCCGCGGCGAGCAGCGCCAGCGGCCAGTAGTGCCGGGTCAGCGCCGACGCGGCCTGCTGGAGGGCGGACGCGGCGCCCAGCGCGGTCAGCGCGGCGGCCGTCCGCACGGGCGTGTCCCCGGCCCGGAGCCGGCGGGACAGCGTCGCGGTGACGGCGGCGCAGACCAGGACCACGGCCGGCGCCGACCAGCGGCGCTGGGCGAGGACGGCGAGCGTCACCGCGGCGGTCCACGGGTTCAGCACCATCGGCGCGACGTCCGAGCCGTGCCGCTCGGCGAGCAGCGCCGCCCCCGACCCGTAGTACGCCTTGCGGCGCAGCCACGGCCCGAGCGTGGTCCGGTGGTCGTGGCGGACGGTGGCGCCCGGCTCGTAGCGCACCCGCCAGCCGGACTCGTGCACCCGCCAGACCAGGTCGACGTCCTCGGCCACCGTGAGGTCCTCGTCGAACCCGTGGCCGAGGGCGGCCCGGCGCGCGAGCAGCGCGGCGCTGGGGAGGTAGGCCACCCGGCCGAGCGGCTGCACCGGTGCGGGCCGCGGCCCGAGGTCGAGGGAGGACCGGGCGGCCTCGTAGCGGCACAGCCAGCCGTCGTCGGGGCGCGGCGGCGCGCCCAGCACCCGGGGGCCGACCACCCCGACGGCCGGGTCGTCGAGGTGCCGCCGGAGCAGCGCGAGCCAGCCCGGCGTCGGCACCACGTCGGAGTCGAGGAAGGCGACGTGGTCGGTGTCCACCAGCGACAGCCCGGTGTTCCGCGCGGCCGCCGGTCCCCGGCCGGTCTCGTGGCGCAGCAGCCGGGCGCCGTACTCGGCGGCGACCGCCCGGGTCGGGCCGGGGTCCGCCGAGCCGTCGTCGACCACGACCACCGGCAGGCTCGGCGGCAGGGCGTCCAGCAGCCGGGCGAGCAGCCGGGGCCGGTCCTGCACCGGCACCACGACCGTCACGTCGTCGACCGCCGCGTCGTCGTGCGGGGCGGCCGGCCACACCGGGTCGGCGAGACCGCGGTCCAGCAGCAGCCGGGCCACCGACCTCGAGTCCGGGTCCCGGGCCACGAGCGTGCCGCCGTCGAGCATCGCCTGCGCCCGCGGCTGCAGGTGCAGCACCGTCCCGGAGCCGCCGACCAGCGTCCGGCCGCCGTCCGTGGCCCGGGTGTCGTCCCCGAGCCGGACCGTGAAGCCGTCGGGCAGCGCGGGCGTCCCGGTCGGGCGGCTCGTCCGGGGTCCCTGCGACGAGCGGAGCGACGCGAGCATCCTCGTGGGGTGGCTCATCCCGAGAACCCCCCGTCCGCGTGCAGGACGGACCCGTGCACCACGGGTCCGGCGGTGGCGGCGAGCTCCACGACGGCCGCGACCTCGTCGGGGTCGAGCGGCCCGGAGGTCTGCGACTGCGCGAGCTCCTCGACCGGGATGTCGTAGAGGTCGGCGGTGGCCTGGAGCATCCGGGTGGCGGTCGAGCCGGGTGAGACCGCGCACGCCGTGACGCTGGTGCCCTTCAGGTCGGCGGCCAGCCCCCGCGCGATCCCCACGACGGCGTGCTTGGCCATGCAGTACGCCGCCAGGTGCCACAGCCCGTGCTCGCCGGCCGCGGAGGCGACGGCCACGAACGCCGGGGACCGCTCGGAGCGCAGCAGGTGCGGGACGGTCGCCCGGGCGGTGTTCCAGACACCGAGCGCGTCGGTCTCCCACAGCAGCCGGAGGTCCTCCGGAGTGGTCTGCCACATCGAGGTGCCCCCGGCCATCACCGCGGCGTTGGCCACCACCACGTCGAGGGACCCGTAGGTCGCCACCGCCCGGTCCGCGGCCTCGCTCAGCGCGTCGAGGTCGCGGACGTCGGCGACGACGGGCACCACCCGGTCCGGGTCGAGCGCGACGACCGCGTCCAGGTCCGCGCGGGTGGCGAGCGGGTACGACGTACCGGCGGACGTGCCGGCGCAGGAGTCCAGCGCGTGCACCACGAACCCGCGGGCCAGCAGCCGGTGCACGACGGCCGCGCCGATGCCGCGCGCCGCACCCGTCACCAGCGCGACGGCCCCGTCGACGGGCCGCTCGGTCACGGCGTGCCCAGCGGCTCGCGGCGCGGGGCGGCGCCGGCGAGCCGGCCGTTCTGCCCGACGTCGAGAGCGGTCAGCTCCGCGACGAGGTTGCGGACCATCAGCTCGAACAGCTCCCGGCCGCGCTCGACGCTGCTGGTCGTCGGGTCGCCGAGCACGCCGTTGGCCGAGACGCTGCGCACGCCCTCGGCCCTCAGGCGCGGCATCAGCTCGGCCACCGGCTCGGTCGCCCCGGGGGCCATCAGGTCGACGCGCACGGACCAGGGCGCGAGGAAGCGCAGCACCGAGGTCTCGCTGTCGCCGGCGTGAGCGTCGGAGTCCGGCAGCGCGGTGGAGGTCCAGGCGACTGCCCGGCCCTCGTAGCGCAGCAGGTCCACGACCTTGGTCAGCGTGGCGGTGTTGCCGCCGTGGCCGTTGACGAAGATGACGCCGCTCGCCCATCGGGTGGCGGAGCGGCCGTACTCCGCCAGCAGCAGGAACAGCGCCTCGTGCCCGATCGAGACCGTGCCGGGGAAGCCCTCGTGCTCGCCGCTGGCCCCGTAGTTGACCGACGGTGCGACCAGCACCGTCGCGCCGGTGGTGTCGAGCCGCTCGGCGGCCGCGCGGGTGACGGCGTTCGCGATCATCGTGTCCGTGGCGAGCGGCAGGTGCGGGCCGTGCTGCTCGACCGAGCCGACCGGCACGAGGAGCAGCGCCGCGCCCGGGTCGACCTTGGGCCAGCGCTGCTGCCCGAGCCCCAGGGACCTGGCCGTCGGCCCCGTCGACATGGGCGTCCCGCGCACGGTGATCAGCCGCCGAGCCCGGTGAGCGGGTTCTCGTCGCAGGCCCGGTCCGGAGCCCTCGTGAGCAGGGTGAGCGGCACCGGGGCGTTGCGGACCGTGCCGGTGTGCGAGTGGTCCTGCGACGGCTGGGGCCGGACCCCACCCGGGTCGCCGGCGTTGCCCTTCACGCACTCGGGGTCCGGACCGTCCAGCGGCAGCCCGGTGAAGAACTTGGCGGCCATGCAGCCGCCGCGGCAGGAGTCGTAGGCCGAGCACCTCGTGCAGGCGCCGCCGTGCTGCGGCTCGCGCAGCTCCAGGAACAGCGGCGCGGCCTTCCAGACGGTGTCGAAGCCGCCCACGCTGCGCACGTTGCCGGCCTTGAACCGGTCGTGGATCGCGAACGGGCAGGCGTAGACGTCGCCGACCGGGTCGACCAGGCAGACCACCCGGCCGGCGCCGCA